>JADFOF010000060.1 GCA_022563015.1 Planctomycetota bacterium | reverse complement strand
CTCTCGAAGGTGGCCGATCACGTGGCCGTGGCCCATCCGGGTTTGTTGAAGCTTATCTTTCGCTCGAAGCAGAAGAACGACCGTCGCGACGCCGAGAAACTGGCCAAACTGCTGTACGTCGGCGAGGTGCCGATCGTGCACGTGCCGACGGCCGACGTCCGCGCCTGGCGCGAGTTGATCAGTTTTCGACGACGGCTGGTCGAGAAGCGCACACGGGCCAAGAATGGCATCCGCGGCTTGCTCCGCTCGCTGACGATCCGATCTCCGCAGCGGCCTGGATTGTGGACGCGCGAAGGCATCGCCTGGCTCGAGCAACTGCCGTTGGACAACGCGATGCACGCCCTCCGGCGCGATCTCTTGGTCGAAGAGGTCGCGACGCTGAGCGGGCAAATCCATCGCGTGGAGACCGAACTGGCACGCGACTCGATCCACAACCCGGCGGTGAAGCTCTTGCGGACGATTCCCGGCGTGGGGCTGCGCACGGCCGAAGCCGTCGTCGCGTTCCTCGACGATCCCCATCGCTTTGCCAACAGCAAACGCGTCGGGGCCTACTTCGGCCTGGTCCCCTCCCAGGATCAGTCGGGCAGCACCCATCGCCTGGGACACATCACGCGCGAAGGCTCGGCCACGGTGCGGCACCTGCTGGTCGAAGCGTCCTGGCAAGCCGTGCGTCGCTCGCCGACGGTGGCCGCCTATTGGGCACGGATTGGGCGTGGAGACAAGGCCCGCCGCAAGATCGCCCTGGTGGCCACGGCCCATTACCTGGTCCGGGTGATGTGGTCCATGCTCAAAAACCAAACGGTCTGGAAGGAGACGGTGGCGGTCTAAGGCTCCCTCGGACCTCACCAACAAAGGCAGCGGATTTGCCTTCTCGGTCGCCGGCCCTCGGTCGCAGTCGGGGTGAGCGACCGACGGCCGGCTCAGACGAAGGCACATCCTCCCGGGACTTATTTTCCACAACGCGAAGCGTTTTTTGTCGAGATCGAAAGCGGGATTCAGGTTGCATCCCGAAGCGTGAGCTGGCGCCGCGACGCCGACCGCTCGAAGGGGAGCAACCGCATTTTCTCTCATGGCGCTCCGCTCAAGCGGAGGATGCCGAATGGACGCATGGGAATCCCGCATTCGTCTCGCTTTCGAACTTGACAGAGGCTTCCTCATGGACGCTCACGCTCGCGGCTAGTTGCTTTTGATTTCTATCTCTTTGTGCTTCGATGACACGGCCGAGCCTACCCGCTCGTGGCTAGTTGTTTCGAGGTCCACGTCGAGCTGCGAGAACAGAAAACTCAAGACGTCGGCGGTATCTTCGATCTGTTTGCTCACGGGCTTGGCTCGGGAATGCCCCGCTTTCGTGTCGTAGCGCAGCAGGATCGGACGTTCCGAACCGTTGGCCGATTGCAGGAGGGCACACATTTTTCGCGCGTGCAGCGGGGCCACGCGGGTATCGGAATCGCCGGTAATAAAAAGCACCGCCGGGTATTCGGTCCCGGGCTGCACGCGATGATACGGCGAATAAGCGTGGAGGTAGCGGAACTGTTCGGGGTCGTCGGCCGAGCCGACCCCATACGTGTACCCGAGTATCCCCCCTCCGGATGCTCTTGGCCGCTCTCGGCGGGCGAAAGCGGCAAAAACCATCCATTTCACGCCTCCAGTCGGCACCATCGGCCCATGCCGCCGGGCTGCCCCGACCCTATGCTCCCCGGATGACCACCCCCGGGACCGCCCAGACAGCCGATCTGGCCCGCCTGATCGCACAGGCGTCCCTCCTGCGAGGCACGTTCACGCTCCGCTCGGGACGGACCAGCTCGTACTACCTGGACAAGTACCTGTTCACGACCAGGCCCGAGATCCTGCGAAGGCTGGCCCCGCTGCTGGCCGAGCGCATCGCTGCAATCGAGCGTGATCTGGCCCTCAAGGTCGATCGCCTCGCCGGGGCCGAGCTGGGCGGCATCCCGCTGGTAACCGCCGCCAGCCTCGAGACCGGCCTGCCCTGCATCTTCGTCCGCAACGCGAAAAAGGGCTACGGCACTGCGAAACGGCTCGAGGGCGCGCTCGAAAAGGGCGACACCGTGGTCTTCATAGAGGACGTCGCGACCACCGCGGGCCAGGCCCTCGAAGCCGTCGCCGTCCTTCAAGAAGCCGGCGCCAGCGTCCCGGCCATCATCACCACCATCGACCGCCAGGAGGGCGCCCGCGAGAACGTCCAGGCCGCAGGCCTCCGCTTCGAGGCCCTCTTCACCAAAACCGACCTGGGCGTGGACGAGTAGACCCGCTGCGTGCACCGCGACGAACCCGGCGAATGCGATGCCCTGGCATCCAGCCATGAGGCACAAACCATCGACCCCGATCGCCGACACAAGCCTCGATTACCGGGTTCAGGGCGGTGGTTGAGGGACATCAAGCCCACTAGAATGAGGCCTTCGTTTCGCGCATCGACTCGATCACGCTGGCGTCTGCGGTGTTTGAGGAAGATCGTCGAAGAGGTGCGTTCGGGTTGTGTGGTACTCTCGCCCTGCATCTCGACGCAGACGCGAGATCCTGACGTGCCCGTTGACCGGAAGATCAGCATTGCGACCCATCCCATGACCAAAGGCCTGCCCAAGTTCAACAAGCCGCCCGTGGTAGAGACGGTCCTGGGTGTTCAATTTCAACCCCTCGCCGGGTTCCGCAATGCCCATCTGGGGGCGTTCTGGAAAACGCTCGATGCAAATTGGCCACACGTGTCGGATGCGTCGCTTCTCGGACATGATCGAGAACTGTTTTCCGATGATCGATGGGTACCTGGCGGGCCAATTCTTCAGCTGACCCAGACGCCCACGTCTCGACTCTGGATTCGCAATCAGAACAAAGACCGCATGATACAGGTCCAGCGTGATCGGCTGTGCTACAACTGGCTCGCCAACAAAGGCAAGAATCAGTACCCAAGTTACGCCGAGGTTCGCCAGGAATTCGACAAAGCTTGGGACTCGTTTCTACGGTTTATCGAGCAAGAGAACCTTGGCCCGGTTCAACCGGACCAATGGGAAGTGACGTATGTGAACCACATCCCCCGTGGCAAACTGTGGCAGGCTCCCGAAGACATCCCCCGCCTGCTCGAGGGCTTGCTCGCTCAGAAAAAGTGTGGCGTCTGGGGCACATTCGAGTCGGCAGGGGGTGCGTCCACGTTCGTAATCGCCGATAACCGCGGCAGACTGCACATCGAATTTCAACACACTCGGCCGGAAACCGAAGAACAAATTGTGCTCAAGCTGACTGCCAGGGGACCGATTGATGATCGGACGGACACGGATGCAGGACTGAACCTCGGGCACGAAACCATCGTAAAGGCTTTTGCAGACATCACCGCGGAGTATGCTCATGGCTCTGAATTCTGGGACCGAACCGATGACCGCTGAAGCGGACCTACTGGGGAATTTGACGCGACGGAGCACCGAAGCAGCACCTGACAATTTGCTGGCTATCACTCCAGTTGCAGATTCGTACACCTGGTCAGATATTCGTGACACCCTCTTGAAGTGGCTGAGCGACCCGCTCATGCTGGAAGATGATGGTATCGACGCTCCAACAAAGCATCTTATCAAGAGCGCAATCGACTTCGCGCATGACTTTCGCAACGTCGCTCCCCCAACTTCAGTCGGCCCAACTCCAGAAGGAGGCATCTCTTTCGAGTGGAGGCGGGCCAGCGACATTCAGATTGTGGAAATCGTGAACGTCGGCAAAGCCGAACGCACAGTGATCAGTGGAGGCACAGTCCTCCTGAGCGAAGAGCTTGAGCGTACGCCTCCTTCTCGCTGGGAACAAGTTGAGCGATGAGCCACTGTTCGGTATGATGCGCTGGAATGGACAGCGTACAACTTCAACCCGATGAGATCGTGTATCGTCGTATTGCGTTCGTCCATTTCCCACCATCGGAAAAACAGCCGCAAGTAGTCGCGTTCACGCCGCATCCGAATGACGACACGGGCATTTCCCTCTGGCGTGAGAGATTCATAACTGCAGAAGAAGTGGCACAGAAGCGACCGGATCGGCGTTGTCATGTGGCGAAAATGCTTGTCCGTGATCTGAACAGCCTCGGTCTCACTGTCATCGCCGACGATCCTGACAACGACCCTGCGCACGCCATAATTCCCGAACTACGACGGGCCGTCTACCTAGAAGACAGAGACAAAGGCAAGGCCATCGCTAACAGGATCATCACTGAGGTCGCTGAGGTTGTGTACACCTCACCTGATCCCAACGAAGCCCGAGATACCCCTGATCACGCGCCAAGCGACCGCTAAAGCACATACACCAGCACGAACGCGATCAGAATCACAGCCGCCGTCAGCACCACCCATATCGGCAGTTTCGACTCTGTCGCGCCCGGCCCGACCGCGGCTCCGCAGTTGTGGCACATCGCCACGTCGTCGAACAGCTCCGCCCCGCACTCGTGGCACTTCATTGTCACATCGCCAAACCGTTCGATGTCCTCGCGCAGCGGCATGCCGGGGTCGTCGAACGGGTCGTCGTGCTGGTACGCCTCGACCTGCCCTTGCACCGCCCGCCGACGCCTGGCGATCTCACGCGCGGGCTGATCGTCCAGCGGCCGATTGTCGCGCCTCTTCGCCACGCATCACGATAGCCCACAGTTCCAACCAACACCGAGCCGCCTGCGGCAGCAGGTGGTCACCGCCACGAGATCGATGCACCCAAATTGTCTCCCTACTCTCGTGGGGAGCTCGCACGAGTCCCGACCTGTGCGCAATCTCATCGCCACCACTGGTACAAAAGCGCCAGCGTCGCCCCGGGCAGCGGAACGAAGAAGCGTCGCCCCGCCCACCACCATCGCCTCTGCGACGGCCAGCGCGCCATCTCCGTTGACCAATCCACCCAATGAACCCAGGCGAGCACGATCAGCCAAAGCCACCCAATCACCAGAAGAATCTTGACCGTCCCCTCAATGTCGAGTCTGTGCTGCGGCCCCCACTCGAACACCGTCCAGAGCAACGCGCCCAGCGGGACGATCGACAACCAGATTCCCCCCGCGCCGACAAAGAACTGAATAGTCCGCCAACTCGGCCGGTGGTACTTGAGGCCCCTGACGCTCAGGCGATGCCCGCACTCGGGGCAAACTGCCTCTCGAAGCCCGCGTAGTTCGTACCCGCACTCAGGGCACTCCGGCTGGGCCATCGCAAGATACGTCTCGAGCTCATGCGGATCGTCGCCGGGTTCCATCACAAAAGCCTAGCTCAATCAACGTTGCCACGCCCAGCAACCCTTGTGTTCGCTTCGGCCCTCAGCCCCTTCCACCGTCACACCACCACGTGCGCCGGCGGGGGCATTTCGTCCGTGATCTTCTCGCGCGTGGGCTCTTCGTCAACGTCCTGGACGCTCAACAGGTACATCTCATCGTTGAACCGCGCCTGCAGGTGAACGGGCCTGCTCCACAGCCGGCGCAGGTTCCTGAGCACCTCAACCGCCTTGGCCGCGTCAACCTCCAGCCCCGACCACTCGTGCGCCAGGTACAGCTCGCCGCGGTTCAGATAGTTGGCGTCCGCGACGTACATGAACGGCTGGCCCATGTTCGTGATGCGGTACAGGAGCGTCTGCTTCACGCGATCGAAGTCGCGCGACACGATCTTCACCTCGCCCGTCTTCGGATCCCGGCGGAACTCGTACATCTTGTGCTCCTCGACGAACTCGGGCGTCAGGAACTCGTCCAGGAAGCTCACGTCGTTGTAGATCCGCCGGACCTCGAAGATCTTCTCGCGGCCCTTCATCGACTTGTCGTCGAACGCCTCGCGCTGGCCGATCTGCTCCAGCCGCTCCCATTCCGGCCCGTGCTGCCCGCGGTCCCATCGCCGCTCGATGTCCTTGATGAGCTCGAGCCCGATCTTGTACGGGTTGAACCCGCCCGGCGGCATGTGCACGACGCCCGCGTGCTGCTCGGCGTAGTCGATGATCTCCGACGCCTCGAGAAAATGCGTCGTCATCAGCTTCGAGTGCCAGTACGTCGCCCATCCCTCGTTCATGACCTTGGTCATGGCCTGTGGCGAGAAGTAGTACGCCTCGTCGCGGATGATCGCCAGCACGTCCACCTGCCAGTCCTCCAAGGGCGCGTGCGTGAGCAGGAACGCCAGCACATCGCGCGTCGGGCGCGCCGGCAGCTTGTCCTTCTCCGCCCGCTGCTTCTCGAACGCCTCGCGCTGCCGCGCCAGATCAGCCGCCGGGTTGATGTACGGGTCCATGTAGTCCTTGGCCGGCAGCTTCTCGGGGAGGAACTCCGGCTCGTCCGCGTCACGGTCGGGCACGATCGGCTCGCGCTGCATGAACATCGAGTGTGGGTCGATCAGGTGCTCGATCGACAGGCACGCGTCGATGAAGCGCTCGACCTCCTCGCGACCGTGCCGCTCGACGTGCCGGCGCACGCGCGTCGCGTGGTTGGCCATCTCGTCCATCATCTTCCGGTTGGTCTTGCTGTACCACAGGTTGTTCTTGAAGAAGTCCGAGTGCCCGTAGACGTGGGCCATCACGAGCTTCTGGTCCGTGACCGAGTTGCTCTCTTGCAGGTACGCATAGCTGGGATCGTTGTTGATGATCATCTCATAGATGCGGCCCATCCCGTACGCATCGCGCTTGCTCAGCTTTTCGTACTCCATCCCCCAGCGCCAGTGCGGGTAGCGCACCGGGAAGCCGCCGTAGGCCGCGATCTGGTTCATGATGTCGAACGGCAGCCGCTCGAAGATCACCTCGAAAAAGTCGAGCCCGTACTCGATGGACTTGGCCTTGATGGCCAGCATGTGCTCGATCAGCTCGGGCGGCAGTTCTGTCGAGTCGGCACGCATGAACACTCCCTATCGGCTCATTCCCCCCACTTCCATACGGCCGACGGGTCGCGCGGGATCGTGATCCTGTGCCGCCGACACTCCGTCCCGGTCGTGCCCTCTACAGCACCATGGACAAGACGATCGGTACGATTGATACGCACGTCACCGCGAACGCCCACACGTACGCCTGCCCCGAGTCGGCCATCACGACCCGCCGCCGTCGCCTGATCCAGTACACCAGGCACGCGCACCAGACGATCGGCTCGCTCAACAGTGCCAGCCCCGCCGGGGTCCAGACACCCACCGGCCCACCCGCTCGGCCTGCCGGGACCAGGCAGATCAACGGCACCACCACGGCCAGCCCCAGGATCCCCGCTTCCCACGCGCCGGACGAACGCTGGTCCAGCGGCATCAGATCCGCCGCTGTGATCCGCAACCCGCACTCGGGGCAGATCGGCTCGGGTGCCCCGCGCAAGTCGTACCCGCACTCTGGGCATGTCGGCTTTGGTCCCCTCATGAACGCCGCAACACTCTCCGCGTTCTCTCGATCTCCCATGAGTAGCCAGCGTAACCGACCACAGGCGCCGAGGCGCGCCAGCCGCATCGCGCACGAATCCCTAGTCGACGACTGCAAAGAAACTGAACGCGAGCCCAATGGAAATAATCCAGGCTGCTACCGCCAGGCACCATCGCACCCGCTGGCTCCTTCGGCGGATCCAGCGCCCCTTCCAAACCGACAAGCCCATCATCGGTCCCTGCACCGCGATCTGAAACCAGAGAGTCCACGTGAAGCGCAGTTCTGCATTGTAACCGCCGTAAATCCACGAAGGAAGAACCCAAGTTACCAAGAGGAGCCCGCTGAATCCGACCCCAACCGCCCATCCAATCACCCCGCACAAATACAGCCCCATCTTCGGCTCACGAAGCGATACCCGAATCCGAAGCGACTCGCCGCACTCCGGGCACACCGCGCCCGTCAGGCCTCGCAGGTTGTACTCGCACATCGGGCATGGCTCGTCGCGCTCGGCAAGATAGCCGCGCAAGAACGCGTCGCGCCCGGCCGCCTCGCTCTGTGCCTCTTTGTCTGCCACGAGTGCTCCACGCTCATCGTCGCCGCGACACCGCCCCACTTCGATCGCGCCACCGCGAGTCCGCGCGTCGTACGCCTCACACCACGATCTTGACCCGCCGGATCGTCGTCGAGGATGCGTTGATCAGGGCCGTCCAGCCGCCGCTGCGCAGCCATCGGTCCAGCTCGTACCGGGCCGCGTCGTCCGCCACCCGCACCGTCACCACGTGGCGCCTCAGGCGCACGTCCAGGACGCGTGCCGCCAGTTCAGCGGGCACAACCTCGCCCCAGGCCTTCCCCACGCCCCCCACCGCCCGGCGGCGGCGCGCGATCTCACCCGTCCGGGCCGACAACGCCGCCGAGATATCCAGGTTCGCCCCGCGCACGACCCGGCTGCCCCGGAACCGCTCCAGCCGATGCTGTGCTTCCAGCTCGTCCACGATCGCATGGTACCCACAGCCCGCGCGGGCGAGATCCGAGCACGAAGTACGAGCCGCGACCGGAAGGGAGCGGTAGTTCGACGATCCATGTCGCGATGGTCACGCCCCGAGCACTCCCTTCCGGTCGTGCCTCGTTTCGCGGAATCACTCCCTGCCGGTCACGGCTAGTATGCGCGCCTCGGGCACGGCCGCGAATATTTGCATCACGCTCGGAGCGTGGGCGGCCCTCCATACAGAGCGCACGAATATATGGGCTTTGTCAGGGTGTCGAGCACGAGCTACGCCGACTTCCGGACCTCGCCCTCGCTCGCCGCACGCGGCAGCGTGATCGTAAACACAGTTCCTGACCCGACTTGCGAGCGCACCGCGATCGTCCCGCCGAATCGCTCGACCAGCTGGAGCGACGTGCTCAGCCCAAGCCCCGTCCCGGGCGGGTCGGACGATTCGGTGTTGCCACCGGATATGAACGGCTCAAAGATCCGCTCGAGCGTTCGCTCGTCCATGCCGCAGCCGTCGTCCTCGACCTCGATCCGAACCATTGCATCTCCGCCCGGGCGGTTCCACGTGGAACCGCGCACGTCGATCCGCCCCCCGCTTCCCCCGCTGCTGCCGATGGCCCGGGTCGCGTTGATCAGCAGGTTCAGCAGCACCTGCTGCAGCGTCGTGGGATCGATCGCTGCGGTGCATCCCGGCTCGACCTCGACCCTGATCGCCGGCGCGTCCCGGCCCGGTTCCCTGGCCATGCACAGAAGAACCCGGTCGATGGTGGCGGCGATGTCCGCCCGGGGCGGCTCGTCCGGCCCGCTGTCGTACTCTGCCCTGCGAGCCAGGTCGAGGATCGCCCGCGCGATCCGGGCCGCCTGCTCGGCACCCGCGGACGCCCGCGCCAGGGCCTTGGCCCCGAGCTCCGCGTCGTCCGGGTGCAGCTTGGCCAGCTCCGCGTAGCTCACCACCGGCGTCAGGATATTGTTGATCTCGTGGGCGATGCTCCCCACCAGCGTCCCGAGCATCGCCAGCCGATGGGTGTGCTCCAGCTCAGCTTCGATCTCCCTGAGCCGATCCTGCAGCGCACGGCAGCGTTCCAGCGGTTCCACGGGGAACGCTCCGGCAGCATCGGCCTGGTCGTCGCGGTCGGGCATGGATCGCGCTCCACCTCGCGGGCAGTACAGGGCTATCGGTCGTCTGGACCACCGACTTCTGTTCCGCCTGGGAACTGCGGATCTCGCATCAGACCGAGCGTCAGGAGGCACCCAGGACGCCGAGCCTGAGTCCGCGAAGGCTCGGATATCTCTGAGAATGCATGATCCGAGCCTTCGCTCGCGGCGGGCTCAGACTCGGCGTCTCGGGGCTCAAACTCGGCGTCCGCGGGCTCAGACTCGGCGTCAGTGGGGGGTGGCCGGGACGTAGAACTCGCCCGGTGCGGGAGCCCCCGCCACCAGCCAGGCGCGGATCGACGCCGGCCGAAGATCGATGTCCCCCACCGCTGCCACGTCGATCCAGTCGAAGGTGATCGCCGGCTCACGGCTCTTGACCGCATCGAGGCGATCGGTCGGCCCGGCGTGTTCCACGTGGAACACGAGCGAGTATTCGTGCCTGCGAGCCCCCTGCTGCTCGAACATCTCCTCGGCGACCAGCGAGCACAGCCCGGCGCGGACGCTCAGCCCCGTCTCTTCGAGAAACTCTCGCTCGAGCGCGGCTTGTGCCGATTCGCCGAACGCCACGTGCCCGCCCGGCAGGTAGGCGTACCCGTGCTGGACGCTCCGGCAGACGAGCAGCCTGGACCCCCGCACCAGCGTGCCGCGGACGATGATCTCGATGCTGGGGGTGTTCGGCATGTGGTGGGCTCCGGGGGCGAGAGTATACTTTCGGCCGGGCCGACTGACAGATCGCACACAACTGAGCCACGTCACGGAGGACGCGCGATGAGCCAGACCAGAGCCAGGAAACGCAAGAGCACGCTCGGCCGGGGACTGGACAGCCTGATCGGCGAGGTGGTGTCGATGGAGGCACCCATCGCAACAGCGTCGGAGGCGGGCGTCTCGACCGCTGCCCCGGCCTTGCTCACGCCACATTCAACCCGCCCGGACGCGGGGAAAGACTGGTTATCGGACGATCGAACAACGCCCGGCTCTACAATGCTCCAGATCCCGACGACCGACATCGCGCCCAGCCCGTTTCAGCCCAGACGCTCGTTCACTGACGCGGATCTCGCCTCGCTGGCCGAGTCGATCACGCGCTCGGGCGTGATGCAGCCGATCATCGTGCGCAGGGTCGGCGACGGCGTCTCGGGCGAGGAGTTCGAGCTGGTCGCGGGCGAGCGGCGCTGGCGTGCGGCGATGCAGGCGGGCCTGAAGTCCGTCCCCGCGATCGAGCGCTCCCTGACCGATGAGCAGTCCGCGGAGATGGCTCTGGTCGAGAACGTGCAGCGCCGGGATCTGGGCCCGATGGAGCGGGCGTGGGGGTTCCGATCGCTGGCGGAGCGCTTCGGGCTCTCGCACGCCCAGGTGGCCCAGCGCGTCGGGCTGGACCGATCGACGGTGACGAACCTCGTTCGGCTGACGGAGCTGGAGCGCGAGATCCAGGAGCTGCTCGAGCAGGGTCGGCTGAGCGTGGGGCACGGCAAGGCGCTGCTGTCCGTCACGCCGGGCGCCGGTCGGCTGGAGCTGGCGGCGCGGGCGGCCAAGGAACGGTGGAGCGTCCGCCGACTTGAACAGTCGCAGACGCTGCCCCGCGGCGGTGGGGGGGGAGACCAGGCGGCGCCCGCGTCGCGGGCCCGGCTCGAGAAACAGCTCGGCGAGCACCTGGGCACCAAGGTCTCGGTCCGCGCCAACATGGCGGGCACCAAGGGTCGGCTGGTGATCGAGTTTTACAGCCTGGACCACTTCGACGGGCTGATGTCGCGGATGGGTTTCGAGCTGCGCTGACCGGTTCGCAGGTGAGCGATGTCAATTGGTCCGATCCCTGCCTGTCGCGGCTCGTAGGCGACTATGACATCGGCCACACACAGCGTGCGCTTAGTGTGGCATGGGGAGCGAGGTCAGGCGGCTGGGTCGATCGAGGTAGAAGAACTTGAGCAGGTCGTCGTTGAGCATGCGCAGGTTCTCGTTGGACATGAGGGCGTACGAGTTGCGCGTGTCGACATGCGTCTGATCGAGTGTGGCCAGCTCCGGCGTGAGGTTGGACCGGATCCGGGCGTCGCGGCCGAAGGGGCCCGAGGCGCCACAGGCGGTGAGAGAGGCTGCGCTCACTGCCGCCAGTGTGACGGCTGCGAGTGTGCGGATGAATATGGGTCGTCTGATCATGATCGCCTCCTCGGGCGGGAGTTGTACCGGGTGCACAGCGGCGTGTCAATGCGGGCGTGGCCCTATTCGGGAAGGCCGGCCGAGCAGTTGCACGAACCGGAGCAATGAGGCCCGGCGGGTGCCAGATCGGCAGCCGATGGCACGCGGAACAGCCCAACGGGCGGAATGAGCCTGCGAACCCGGGCTCCAGAGTCGGGATGCCGGGCCAGCAGGCGCATCTGCTCGGTTTTTGAGCGGGTTCGTCCCGGGAGGCGCGCCGGTTGCAGCACCGAGGATACCACGCGGAGGAATCAGCGACATGAGACCCGACAAATTGACGACTGTGGCCCAGCAGGTGCTGGCTGATGCTCAGAGCGACGCGCTGGCGCGGGGGAACCCCGAGGTCAATTCGCTGCACGTTCTGGCGGCATTGCTCAAGGAGAACGGCGGGCCCGCGGCGGCGATCCTGGGCCGATGCGGGGCCGATGCGGCGCGGGTGGCGGCGATCGTGGACAGCGAGCTGGGCCGACAGCCGACGACCAACTCCGGGGCTGGGCAGGCGGGGCGGGCGCTGCTGGAGATCCTGGGCAAGTCCGAGGCCGAGGCCGACGCGATGAAAGACGCCTACGTCTCGAGCGAGCACCTGCTGCTGGCGGTGTGCGACGCGGGCGGGCCGGGCAAGGACGTGCTCAGCGCGCTGGGTGGGGCGCGCACGCA
>JADFOF010000384.1 GCA_022563015.1 Planctomycetota bacterium | reverse complement strand
CACGTCGGCGGCGTGCGCGGCGATCCTGTAGGCGATGCAGCCCTGCTTGACGTCCTCGCGCTTGGGAAGCCCGAGGTGCTCCTTGGGCGTGACGTAGCAGAGCATGCTGGCGCCGTGATACGCGGCGTTGGTGGCGCCGATGGCGCTGGTGATGTGGTCGTAGCCGGGGAAGACGTCGGTGACCAATGGACCCAGGACGTAGAAGGGCGCGCCGTGGCAGAGGGTGCGCTGGAGCTTCATGTTGTATTCGATCTGGTCGAGCGGGACGTGTCCCGGGCCCTCGACCATGACCTGTACGCCGTGGCGCCAGGCGCGTTCGGTGAGTTCGCCGAGTGTTTCGAGCTCCGCGAGCTGCGCGTCGTCGGTGGCGTCGGCCAGGCCGCCGGGGCGCAGGCCGTCGCCGATGGAGAACGTGACGTCGTGTTCGCGGCAGATGCGGCAGATGTCGTCCCAGAGCTCGTACATGAGGTTTTCGCGGTTGTGGATGAGCATCCACTTGGCCAGGAGCGCGCCGCCGCGCGAGACGATGCCGATGAGGCGGTTCTTGACGTACTTGAGGTGCGCGCGTCGCACGCCGGCGTGTATGGTGAAGTAGTCCACGCCCTGTCTGGCCTGGTTTTCGAGCGTGTCGAGCACGATCTGTTCGTCGAGGTCTTCAAGCCGACGGCCGATGATCATGGAGTAGATGGGGACGGTGCCGATGGGGACGCGGGAGTTCTCAAGGATCGCGAGTCGGCACGCGTCGAGGTCGCCGCCGGTGGAGAGGTCCATGACGGTGTCGGCGCCCCAGCGTTCGGCCCAGCGGAGTTTTTCGAGCTCCTCGTCGGTGGAAGAGGAGACGGGCGAGGCGCCCATGTTGGCGTTGACCTTGGTGCGCGAGGCTCGGCCGATGGCCATGGGGTCGAGCTTGTATTGGAGGTGAGCCTTGTTCGCGGGGATGACCATTCGGCCCGCGGCGACCTCGTCGCGGACCTGTTCGGGGGTGAGGTGTCCCTCGCGCTGCGCGACGCGGCGCATCTGGTCGGTGATGAGGCCGAGTCGTGCGTGCTCGAGCTGGGTGGAGGGGGCGGAAGCGACGAAGCGACGGAGCGACGGAGCGACGGAGGGGTCGAGAGGGCTTTGGCCGGTTGGTACGGTGATGATGGGGTGGTCGCCCTGGTTGTGACCGCGACAGCCCTGGGGGTGGTGTTGGATGGTCCAGCCTTGGGGGAGAAAGTCCCATGCGGTCTTTGTGCTTGGTGCGGGCATGCCCGGTGTGTCGGGCGAGGTGAATGCGAGCGGGCCGCCGATGTCCGGGGCGAGCGCGAACGAGCCGGGAGTCGTGGCGTCGCTGGTGCCGGGGTTGGCGGCGCCACGGGTCGGGACGGTGAAACGCTCGGTGGGGCGCACGGCCTCGGGGTGCGCAGCGAGTTCGAAGGCTGTGTACTCAGATGACATCGCGATCCCTCCGCCGGTATGAACCGGATCAGGTTCTGCGGGTGCTTCTCAGCGGGCGGGTGGGGCAGCCACTCCGTGCTGCCGCGAAGGATGCAGACACCCGGCCGCGCCCCGTGCGAACCAGGGAGTATACGCTGGGGGTGCTCAGTCCGGGTCGGGCTTGTCGGCGGGCTGGGTCTGACCCGGCGCCAGGTGCTGCGAAAAGAATTCGACCAGGCGGTCCCTCGCCCGGGGGTTGCGCTGGATCATGGAGTTGTGATCGCCGGCCGGGTCGGTCCACAGCTGTGTCTCGACCCCCGCCGCCCTCGCCGCCTCAGCCAGAAGATCGGCGTGACGCGGGTTGATGATCTCGTCTTGCAGGCCGTGCACGATCAGGTACGGCCGGTCGCCGAGGCGTGCAGCCGCGTCGGCCGGCTCGACCCCGCCGCGCAGGAGCAACGGCCCGAGCAGCGGCAGGATGTCGCGGGCCAGGCCCGCCCAGGTCGAGAAAGTCGAGACGGTGGCGATCGCCCGCACGTCTGGGTCGTCCGCGGCCGCGTGCAGCGCGAACACGCCTCCCAGGCTCACGCCGTAGACGCCGATGCGCGAGTGGTCCACGTCGTCACGCCGCTTCAGCGCCGCCAGGGCCGCCCGCGTGTCGGCAAGCAGCGCCCGCCGCCGCAGCGGGCCGCGGTCGTCGGACCGGCCGTAGCGGCGGTAGTCGAAGACGAGGACATGGAACCCGTGCTGGGTAAAGAATCGCGAGAACGAGTCGTGGGTCGAGATATTGCCGGCATTGCCGTGCACGTGCAGTATCGCCGGTGCCGGTTCGCCCCGCTCAATCCCCACCGCCGGCATGAACCAGCCGTGCAACCGTGCACCGTCCCCGCTCTCGAACCACACGTCCTCGGTGCCGGACGGCGTGGCGAATGGCTCGCGCGACGGCAGGTAGGCCAGCGACTCGGCCACGCCGCTGAGCCGCACAGCCAGCCCAGCGACGCCAAGTATGACGGCGATCCGTCCGACGCTACTCACGAACCGCCGGCGAGGGCGGCCCTGCTTCTCGCTGGTTGGGGAATCAGCCATCGACCATGAGCATCCATTCGAGGACGCTGGTCGGGGGCAGCGGCGCGATGCCGAGTGAGCGGAACATGTTGAGGCATTGAGCGCGGTGGTGCATGCCGTGGGTGGCGACGTGTGTGAGCACGCCGCCACGGGTGAACGAGTAGCTCCGCC
>JADFOF010000383.1 GCA_022563015.1 Planctomycetota bacterium | reverse complement strand
ACTTGAGATGGGCATGGGTACCGACATAAGGGGCGGCGACTACACCAAGGCGGCGGTCAGGGCGCTTCGGGACGCGCTCTGGCACAGCTCGCTCTCGATCACCCGGGCCCTTGGCCTCGACAGCGACGCCATGCACGTCGTCGTGACCATCGGCGTTCCTGAACCCGACAAAGTCGACCGCGATGAAGTTGCGGCGGTTCTCCCGCACGGCACCGGTGAGGTAAATGTCGTTCACGGAGGCCTCGAGATCGAGAACGACACAGGAACGGACAAGACCATAATGGCGAACGCTGCCGCCGCGGTCTGGGTTGACGTGCCAGACGCGTAGCGCTTCGCCACAGAGGCCCTGGACGGGCACGTAGCGCGCCGGCAGCACATACCTGAGCGCCCGGGAGGGAAATAAAACAACATGCCGCGAGTAATTGTCCTGGGGTCAGGAACGCCCGTGCCAAGCGCCGTCAGGTGGGGCTCCTCCTTTCTCGTCGAGATCGCAGGCGAGTGGCTCATGTTCGATTGCGGCCCCGCTGCGACCTACAAGATGTACGCAGCGGGGTTCAAGGCGACCGATGTGGACCACCTGTTCTTCACACACCACCACTCCGACCACGATGCCGATTACCCCTGCTTCCTACTGACCAGATTCGACATGTCTATCGGCAAAGAGAAAGACCTCAACGTCTACGGCCCCACTCTTACCGAGCAGCTCACCGAGCGCGTCCTGGGCGAGGACGTCGGGGCGTTCTGGCACGACATAGTCGCCCGCACCAGCCACCCGCTCAGCCTGTCGGCGTACCAGAGCCGCGGCGGGGTGCTGCCCCGCAAGGCGCCGAAGATAAACGCCCGCGACGTCGGCCCCGGCACGGTGGCCACCGGCAAACACTGGGAGATAACCGCAGCGCGGGTCGATCACGTCCAGCCGTACCTCGACTCCCTCGCATACCGCATCGACTCCGACGAGGGCTCCATCGTCTTCTCCGGCGATACACGGCCCTGCCAGAACCTGACCGATCTCGCAAAGGACGCGGACCTGCTGGTCATGGAGTGCATTCGGCTCCATGAAGACAGCGTCGGCACAGCATCCGCCAGCACCGAAACCGATACGTACGGGGCCGGTCAAACGGCGCGGGAGTCCGGTGCGAAGCGAGTACTGCTAAACCACCAGAGCATTGACCTGATTGATCCGGTGAAGAAGACACAGGCAATCGGGGAAGTCAGGCAGTTCTACGGTGGACCGCTAATATGGGCGGACGAATTGATGGAGGTGCCCTGGACGTGACCAGAAAGATGCACGGGTGGCGGGATTGACTGGCCTGAACGATTGGAGTGGAGCGGACGCGTTCCGCGGCGAGTTCGAAGCTATGAAGAGCGCTAAACCGGCATTCGATATCGCACGGGGGATAGAGCGCTTCGCACCGGAAGTCCATCTCCACCCCGACGATAGCTACCGTCCCGCCTCGGTCGACTGGTATCTGGACCGCACGCGGCTGCGGCTGCACAGGCGGCTTCGGCGCGACCTGCACGCACTTGAGCGAGGCGAGGTGACGAGGGAGACGCTGCCGCTGCCAGGCGTGGCAGGCCAGAACGCAAGCGGCTCGGCCTGCTCAGACTTTTTTCTTCAGATCCCGAACGACGGTGCGGAGGTTGGCGTTCGCGGCGGTGCGCTGAGATCCTCCGAGTGTTACGTCCACGTCCGCCCTGTCCTGGGCGACGACGCATTCTTCGACATCCAGTACTGGATCTTCTACGCCTACAACGGCCCCGCCGATCGCCACATCGCCCACGAAGGCGACTGGGAGCACATCACCGTGCGGGTCACGAACGACGCCCATCCGGCCGTCAACCGCATCTACTTCGGCGCACACTCACCGGGCGATGGCGGGTGGCGCACGGCGTCCGGTGTCGCATCTGGAGTATCTGGGAACGGCGAAGTCATCGGCGGGTTCGATTGGAGTTCCGGCGGGCGGCCAGCGGTCTTCTCAGCGAATGGCAGCCACGCCAGTTATCCGTCCTCCGGCGACAACGCTCGTCGCTGGCCGAAGGCGGTTGACCGGACCCGGCGGGGCGGACCCGTCTGGGACACAAGCACGTCTCTAAAGCTGGTTGCGCTCAGCGGCCGCCCGACCGAGGGCAACGAGTGGCTCACCTATTCCGGCCGCTGGGGCGAGATCGGCCTGTGGTGGTGGAAGTGGGCCGGACACGGGCCGTTCGGTCCGGCGTTTCAGCGTTCCTGGTACGTCGAGTAGGGGTTGCCCTGGCGACCACCCAACGTAGCCCGTCCCGCGTGGCAGGCGACCCCGCGCCCTCCGTCTGCTACGTCGGGGCCTCCAACGGCGACGACTCCGACCATGCCGAAATGTCTCCACTGGTCGCCTTCACCAGCACCGAGTGGATCTCGTAGTCCTCGCAATAGGCGGTCCGCCACGGGTAGATGAGCGGCATCGCGACATGCCAGATGTCAAGCCGGTCTATTCGCATGAGAGGCGCACTGGGGGGGTCAGATCTGCTCGACCGGCACCGTCCCGCCATCGCGGGCGGAGGCCAGCAGGGCCACGATTGCCGCCATGTTCCGCAGGCCGTCTTCAGGCGGGTATTCCGGGGCCTTGCCGGTGAGCACGCAGTCCGAGAACTCGTCGAACTGGACCTGGAACCGGTTCGGGGC
>JADFOF010000003.1 GCA_022563015.1 Planctomycetota bacterium | reverse complement strand
CCCCTCGGGACGGGTCGCGGTGATCCGCGGCTGACCACGCCGACCGTGCGGTGGTGCATCGCGCGCTCGGCCACCGCCTCCAAGTCTATCATCGGGCATGTCCGATTCGATCAACGTCCTGCTCGTCGGCGGCGGCGGCCGAGAGCACGCCCTGGCGTGGAAGCTCGCGCAGTCTCCCCGTCTGGGCGACCTGTGGATCACCCATCCGACCAACCCTGGGCTCGCTGCCATCGCAGGCCCGGATCGCACGCTCCCCGTCCCGCTCGACCTCCGCGAGAAGCGTCGCCTCGTCCACTTCTGCGAAAAGAAGAACATCGCGCTGGTGGTCTTCGGCCCCGAGGATCCGCTCGCCGCGGGCTTCGCCGATGTTCTGGCGGCACCGGGCCGGGCGGTCTTCGGCCCTGGTGCCGACGGCGCCCGACTCGAAGCGGACAAGGCCTGGGCCAAGCACCTCATGCGGACCGCATCCATCCCCACCGCCGAGGCTCGCACCTTCAAAGACCCCGACGCCGCCAGGGCATACATCGAATCGCGCGAGGTCTCGCATGTCATAAAGGCCTCGGGGCTGGCCAGGGGCAAGGGCGTCATCGTTCCCGATTCCATCGACGAGGCCCTGGACGCGATCGACCGGATCATGGTCGAGCGCGCTTTCGGGTCCGCCGGCGACACCATCATCATCGAAGAACGCCTCGACGGACCGGAGGTCTCCGTCTTCGCGCTCACCGACGGCAGGGCAATCACCATCCTCGAGACATGCCAGGATCACAAGCGCCTCGGCGAGGGCGACACCGGCCCCAACACCGGCGGCATGGGCGCCTTCTGCCCCAGCCCGCTCGTCGACGCACAGCTCATGCAGACCATCGAGCGCGAGATCCTCGTCCCGACCGTCGACGCGCTCCGACGCGACGGCATCGACTATCGCGGCGTGCTCTACCTCGGCCTCATGCTCACACACGCCGGTCCCAAGGTTCTGGAATACAACGTCCGCTTCGGCGACCCCGAGTGCCAGGCCCTCATGCCGCGCCTCGACGCCGACCTGCTCGAGATCATGCTCGCCACTGCGCATCGGCGGCTGGCCGACATCGACGTTGCCTGGAAACCCGGCGCCACCTGCTGTGTCGTCCTCGCCGCCGAAGGGTACCCGGGCACCCCGCGCAAGGGCGATCCGATCGAGGGCATCGACACGGCCGAGGCCATGGAGAACGTCCACGTCTTCCACGCCGGCACGATCCGCGACAAAGCGGGGCGAATCGTCACCAACGGCGGGCGTGTGCTCAGCGTCGTGGCGTGCGGGGGCGACCTGGCCGAGGCGCGCGAGACCGCGTACCGGGCGGCCGACCTCATCCGCTTTGAAGGCAAGGTTGTCCGCCGGGACATCGCCTCAGCCGCCGTCGCCGCCGCCACCTGAGTCCTCGCCTCCAGCGTCCGCCCCGCCGATCTCGCGCGCCAGCCACGCCATCAGGCGCTCGGCCCCCGCGGCCTGGCCGTCGTACGCCCATCGAACGCCGCTCGATCCGACGATGATCTCTCCGGTGTCGTTATCGAAACGCACTCTCATCCGTTCGAGCGGTTGCCCGCTGAGCGAACCGAGCTCGATCTCGAACGCCCGATCGGCCTGCTCGCCCTCGACCATCTGCACTTTGGACGCATCCGTCTCGCACAGCAGCGTCAGCAACGCACGGATCAGTTCCTCCTCCTCGAGCAGCACGCGCTCCGAAGGGCCATCCTCGACCCGACGAACCCACCCGTCGATCGTCAGGTCCAGCCGCGACTGCCGATCTTCAAAGCGGATCGTCACCGCTCCCACTTCGCTTGCCGGCACCTCGGCGGCGTGCCTGGAGATGAAGCCGGCCGCACCGGCGAGGATCCCATCAAAGGCCCGCGTGTCCGTCTCGACGATCACCGACGACTCCGCTTCGACCGTGCCGTCGGGCGCGATGACCTGCTGCCGGATCTCGGCAAAGACGCGTGTTGCTTCGACATTCGCCGCCCCCCCCACCGTGAGAGTCCGCCGATCGACCCTTCTGGCCGATGTGCCGGTCCCGGTCTGCGATCCCGGGGCCAGTTGACGCTCGATGACCGCGCGGGCGATCGGCTCGTCCAGCCCGAGCTCTTCACGATCGGTGTCGCCCTGGATGAACCGGATCACTTTGACCGCCGCCAGTCGGCGCAGCAGCGCCTGCACCGCCACGCCATCCGCCGCCACCGCCCTGGGCTCGATCATCCGCCACCGTTCACCCAGGCGCACGAGTTGAATCGATCCCGTCGGCGTCTCGAGCCCGACGCGCGAGATATTCAGCGATAATTCCGGCAGCGCGCGCATCACCCGCCACGGTCCCAGCCCGGTCTCGAACAGGGCAGTGAGCACCTCGCCCTGGACATTCGCCGAGAACACCTCGCCGCCCGGCCCCTCGACCCGGACCGCTCTCGCCCCGCCCAGCACCGTCGGCGAGCACGACATCCGCCACGCCCCGCCGTCGTTCAGTTCGATCTCGATCTGGTTCCACCCGGCCCGATCTCCCACCTCCGCCTCGCGCTCGCCCGACAACGCCGACAGCATGCGCAGCGCGCCGTCGATGTTGGTGCGATTGATCGGCCAGCGCTTGCCACCGGCCCAGACGTAATACCACACGCCGTCCGCCGCCCGCTCGACCACCTGCTCGCGCCCGTCCGCAACCCGCACGTGCAGCGCCCTCACCTCCGACGGATGAAACGACAAGAGCTGCCTGGAGCGCACGATCCCCTTCGGCTCGGGAAGAACGACCGCAGCCACCACCGCCAGCACAAGCGCGATCACCAGGGACGCAATGACTCCCGCTTTGGACATCGCCACAGTCTACTCCGCCATCAGGCCGATGCTCGTCATCGACCCACGGTTCGCCCATATCATCGGCCGAACGCTCCCGTCCCGATTCCTCAATGCCGCACCCACGCGCAAATCCTCTCGTCGGCATCACGCTCGACGCCGAACAGCTCCCCACACGCCGCAGGCTGACCGTCTCGAACGCCTACGCCCGGTGCATCGCCCAGGCGGGTGGCCTGCCCGTCATGCTGGGGCCCATCCCCGAACTGGCACACCGGTATGCGGCCCTGTGCGACGCCTTCATCCTCACCGGCGGCGACGACCCGCGCACCGAGCCCTTCGGCGAGCCCACTCATCCCAAGGCGACGCCTGTTCTCGAATCGCGCCAGGAATTCGAGACCGCCCTCCTGCGCGTGCTCGCGGAACAGTATCCGCACAAGCCGGTGCTCGGCGTCTGCCTCGGCATGCAGATGATGGCGCTCGTGGCGGGCGGCCGCCTCAACCAGCATCTCCCCGACACGCTCGAAAACGCTGCGCACCACTGGGACACCACGCATCCCATCACGCCCGCTCACGCTAAGGTCGACGCCCCGGGGTCATTCGATATGCTCGCCTCCTTGTCCGAGTCGTCCCGGGTCCACAGCCGCCATCGCCAAGCAGTGGACGAGCCCGGCTCGCTCACCGTCCTCGCGCTGGCCGACGATGGCATCATCGAAGCCGTCGCTGACCCCTCGCGAAGCTTCTACCTCGGCGTCCAGTGGCACCCCGAGCGCACCGAAGACGCAGCCCTCGGGCTCGCGCTGTTCCGACAAGCCGTGGACCTCGCCGGGCGAGACGACTGACCCGGCGGCCTCGACGATCGCCACCCCGCACACGCCGCGTTCACCCGGACCGCCCAGCCGTCAATCCCGAAGATGCAGCGGCCGATCCTCAGACACTCCGCAACGTTCAAGCCACTCCAGCAGTTCCTTGATGCTCGCCTGTGCGAGGCAGATCGAGGTGTCGGCAGCCCCGTAATACAGGTTCAGCGAGTCGCCATCTTCCCCGATCGTGCACCCGCACGGGAACACAACGTTGCCCACATCGCCGGCGCGCTCGTAGGGCTCGAGCGGCCCGAAGACCCATCGGTCCCCCCGCCTGATGCACCGATCCGGATTCTCGAGGTCAAACAGCGCCAATCCGAGACGGTACAGCGACCCTGACGGCGTCACGCGCACGCCGTGGTAGATCATCAGCCAGCCGCGCTCGGTTTCGATCAGCGGCGTGGACAGACCGATTTTGTTCGCGTCCCACCAGCCGCCCCGGCGTGCCTCGAGCATGATCCGGTGATTGCCCCAGTGATGCAGATCCGGCGAGCACGACACCCAGATGTGCGCGCCCATCGGTCCGACCGGGCGATGAATCAGGTGCCAGTCGCCGTTGAGCCGCCGCGGAAGCAGCGACGCGTCCTTGTCCTCGGGCGACATGGCCAGGCCGTACCGCGTGAACTCGCGAAAATCCTTCGTGAGCGCCAGCGAGACGCCCGGCCCGCCCCAGCCATAGGACGTGTACACCACCGCGTACTGGTCCAGCTCCTCGATGTAAGTGATCCGGGGATCCTCGACGCCCCAGAGTTCCTCACGAAACTGCTCCGGCTGGCCGGCGAACGTCGGGCTCGGATCGATGTTCCACCCGTCCACTCCGTTTCGCGACCGCGCCGCGCACAGATGCGAATGACCGTTGAAGTCCTCCACACGACACAGCAGGAGCGTCTCGCCGTTCTTCAGACGCACCGCACCGGGGTTGAAGACCGTGTGAGCAGCGTACGGCCAGTCCTCGGCCGTCAGAATCGGATTGGTCTCATGCCGGCGGAACAGAACCTCGAAAAAAGTGTTTCGAATCTGCTGGCCCATCACGACCCCGTTGCTGCCCATTGGCGACCATTGAAGAGTCTGTGTCGCCTCTATCGGTCGGTTCCGCGCGTCATCATGCCGAAATCGCGGCTTCCGCAGATTCTCGGGCGTCGCCGGCGGGCTCCTCCACATCCGCGTCATGCTCAGCCAGGTGCATTTCCGCCAGGGCCAGCAGGAATGCCAGCGTCGACTCCGCCCCCTGGTTCCGGTTCACCCCGTTGGGCTGCAGCCCGTCGAAGCACCCGGTCGTGTGCGAGTCGTAGATCGTCCGCCCGAGGTCGTTGCGGCCCAGGAACCAGTCGAAGGCCCGCCGGGCCTCGGTCCGCCAGTGCTCCTCGCCCCGCAATCGCCACGCCGCAAGACACGCCGAGACCGTCGCGTGCGCCTCCACCGGCTGCTGGTCAAATCGCGCGCGCGCCCCGCCACGCTCGAAGAACCCGTCCGAACCGATCGGTATGAAGTGGCCCGACTCGTGCGTCTGCAGGTTGACCAGCCACTCCAACGCCTGCGTAGCGGTCTCGGCCATGTCCTCATCGTGCAACGCCGTGCCGCTCACGAGCAGCGCATGCGCGAGCTTCGCGTTGCAGTACGTCACACGATCCTCGAACCACCGCCAGTCCGGAGAGCTGCTCGACTGGTACATCTTGAGCAGCCTCCCCGCGAGATCGACCAGCACCTTGCGCGCCCTCCGATCGCCCTGGAAGCGGCACAGATACCCGTCAATCCCCAGCAGCGTGAACGCCCACGCGCGAGGACTCGTGAACGAACACACCGGCTCGAGCGCCCGCGCGAACAGCTGCGCCGCCCACTTGTTATGGTTTTCGTCCTCGGGTCCGGCCACGAGTGTGCCCAGAGCCCACATCGCCCGGCCGTGCGAGTCCTCCGACCCGACATCTTCCAGCCAGGCGCGCCCGTACGAAAGGAAGTTGCGGAATCGATCCCGCTCGGGATTGAACGCGTACTCGAGAAACGCCACATACCGCGAACTCAACTCGGGCAGCCTGGCAGCCTTTCCATCCACCAGCTCACGCAGCGATTGCACGAGAATCAGCGCACGAGCGTTGTCGTCCGTGCAGTACCCCTCCGAGAGGTTCGGGATGGAATAGACCGCATGTTGCACAATCCCGGTCTGATCGGTCATCCGATGAACGTGATCGAGCCTGATGAGCGGCAGATCGCGACCGCGCAGCTTAGCCGCCTCGGCCAGCACGATGACCGACGCGCTCGGCCGCTTCGAACGCCGCTTCCGCGCCTCAGTGAACGCCTGCACGTATGAGCGCCCCACGTTGGCCCACGTCATCTCCCGCCCGTACAGATACGCGCGCTTCCGCAGCGCTGAAAGCTCCGTCGGATGGTCCAGCAGATCGATCACCGCCTCGGCCAGCGCCGTCGAATCATCGAACGGAACCAGTCGGCCTCGACCGTCGGCGAGCAGCTCCTCCGCGTGCCAGTACGGGGTTGAGACGACCGCCTTGCCCGCCCCGACCGCGTACGCGAGCGATCCCGAGCAGATCTGCGCCTTGTTGAGGTACGGCGTGATGTAGATCTCCGCCGCGCCCAGAAACTCGTTCAGCTCCTCGTCGCTGACAAACCGATTGTAAAAGACCACGTGGTCCTGCACGCCGAGTTGTTCCGCCCGCTGCTGGAGCTCGATGCGGTATATCTCGCCGTGCTCGCGCTTCAGCTGAGGGTGTGTCGCGCCCAGAATCACGTACGCCGTGTTCGGATGCCGCTGGACCACCGCCGGCATCGCCTCGATCATCTGCTCGATGCCCTTGCCCGGGC
This sequence comes from Planctomycetota bacterium, assembly GCA_022563015.1. GTDB lineage: Bacteria > Planctomycetota > Phycisphaerae > Phycisphaerales > UBA1924 > JADFGU01. Next base: position 37,246 of record JADFOF010000003.1, on the reverse strand, counting down.
CGATCAGCCCGAACGTCAGCAGCACGTTCCGACCCTCGAGCCCGAACTTGTCCTTATAGAAACTCGGATCGACGAACGACACGTCCGGAATCCCGTGCGGGATGACCCGGATCCGCTCCGGCGGGGCGTCGTAGACCTCGCGCAGAAACTCGGCGCCACGCTCGCTCATGGACACCAGCAGGTCGGAATGCTCGATCAGCCCGCTCATCGCCCGACGCTCCGCGTCCCCGGGCTTACGCAGAATCGTGTGCAGCGTCGTCACCACCGGCATGCGCAGCTGGCGAATGAGCTTCACGATGTGGCTGCCCGCCGGCCCGCCGTAGATGCCGAACTCGTGCTGCACACAGACCGCGTCGACGTTGTTCAGGTTCAGGAAATCCGCCGCCCGGTGGTACGACGCCAACTCGCGCTCGGCGATCTCGAAGCAGACCTCGTCGGAATAGCGATATCCCTGCTCGATGTCGTTGACGGGTACAACCGAGGTCTGAATTCCGTGCGACGCCTGCTCGATGCCGCGCCGCAGGTGCCCCAAAAACGTCGCGATGCCGCACTGACGAGGAAGATACGTCCCGATCAGCGCGACCCGTCGGAGTCTCTTGGACTTCAGTTGCGCCATGACGGCCCCTCCTTGTGCCCAGCCTGATTTATTGCCCTCCCCGTCGCCGAATACGTCCCCTTTTTCCTCTTCGCCACGGGCTAGCGGCTGAAGCGCTCGCCTGCAGACACACGAATCGGTCCCCCCACGCCCGCAATCATAGGCCACGGACGCCGACGGGAAGAAGACCGGGATTGTCTCAAACGCCGCCGAACCGCGCGGAGAGCGCCCCACGACGCTCTGCCGCCCCTACGCCAGCCCGGTCGAATCCCTGACTCCCAGCGTTCGATAGATTTCTCGTGTCGCTGTGCTCTTGTTCAGCGTGTAGAAATGGATTCCCGCCACCTGGTGGTCGAGCAGATCGCGGCACTGCTCGGTCGCCCAGTGGACGCCCACGCGCCGCACCGCGTCCTTCTCGCCCCCCGTCCGGTTCAGCGCCCGCTGCAGCGGGGCCGGATACCGCACGCACGCGGCCAGCTCCGCCATCCGCACCATCCCCGCCAGCGACGTCACCGGCATGATCCCGGCCAGGATGGGAACCCTGATCCCCGCCAGCTCGCAGCGGTCTCGAAAGTCGTAGAAGTCGCGGTTGTCGAAGAAGAGCTGGGTCGCGATGAAATCCGCACCCTCGTCCACCTTGGCTCTGAGCAGGTCCATCTCCGTCATCCGGTTGGGGGTCGCCGGGTGGCCCTCGGGATACCCCGCCACGCCGATCCCGAATCCGCGCTGATCCGTGTGCCCGCCCTGGGCGTTGAACTGCTGGATCGACCGCACCAGATCCGCCGCGTGCTTGAAGTGCCGGAACGGCTCGATCCCGTTTGCCGGCCACTCCTTGGGCATGTCGCCGCGCAACGCCATGATGTTCGAGATCCCCACGGACGCGTACCGCTCGAGCACCTCGCGGATCTCGCCCTCGTCGTGACCGACGCAGGTCAGGTGAGGCACCGGCTCCAGCCCGGTCTCGCGCTTCACCCGCACCACCAGGTCGTGCGTCCGCTGCCGCGTCGACCCGCCCGCTCCGTACGTCACCGACACGAAGCTCGGCTTGAGGTCCTCGATGTCCGCCATCGTCGCGTACAGCGACTCCACGCCGGCCTCGTCCTTGGGCGGGAAGAACTCGAACGAGAAGGTCGTTCGCTGGTTCTTGAATATGTCGCGGATGTGCATCGAGCGTGCGTCCAATCGTTCCGGACCATCCAGCCCCCCGCTGTCATCGGCCATCCCCTTGTCCGGTGTGAGGACATCCCCCAGCCGGACAAACGCCCCCGGCTGCCAACACAGATTCTATCGCCGCCCCGCCCCCGGGGCTCGACACCCCCCCCACGCCCGCGTCCACGACCAGCAGCACCCGGAACGCGCCCGTTTCGGTAGACTCTCACCATGAGCGCTCCCTCGCCCGGCACGCTCCGGGCATGCCACTGCTGCGGGCTCGTGCACACGTTGCCGCAGGTGCCGACCGGCTCGCGGGCGGTCTGCGTGCGTTGCGGCTCGACGATCCGCCACGCCGGACTCCCGCGCAGCACCAGCCGCGCCGCCGCCTTCGCGCTGGCCGCACTCATCCTCTACCCCATCGCCATGCTCCTGCCCGTCATCGAGATCGAACGCATGGGCCGGGCTCATGCCACCACCATCTGGTCCGGCGTGGTCGAACTGCTGGGCGCGGGCGAGCTCTTCGTGGGCCTGGTCGTGCTCATCTGTTCCGTCGTCGCCCCCATCCTCAAGATCGTCGCGATGCTCGCGCTGTGCACCGGCGGCACGGTCCTGGGCCGAAAGCACCGCGCGATAACGTACCGCCTCGTGGAATGGATCGGCCGATGGGGGATGCTGGACGTCCTGCTGGTCGCGATCCTGGTCGCCATGGTCAAGCTCGGCGACTGGGTCGAGGTGACGCCTGGGCCGGGCGTCGCCGCCTTCGCCGGCGTAGTCATATTCAGCCTGCTGTCCTCAGCCGCGTTCGATCCCCACGCCATCTGGGAAAGGGACACTCAGCCATGACCAACGACCCGCCTGAAACACCCGACCACGACACGCCGACCGCGCGCGTCGAGCGAACCCCGCGCCGATTCTCGTTCGCCTGGTTCGTGCCGCTGGGGGCGATCATACTCGCGGCGGTCCTGGCCTTTCAGGCGCTGCGCGAGAAGGGCGTCACGATCACGATCGCATTCCCCGAGGCGCACGGGCTGGCCGCCGACGACGCCGTGTTCTATCGCGGCCTGCGCATCGGCGAGGTTACGGACATCCGCCTGGCGCCGGATCTCGAGGGCGTCGTGGTCGAGGCGCGGATCCGGCGCGATGCCGCCGTCGTCGCCGTTGAGGGCGCACGCTTCTGGATCGTCCGTCCCGAGATCAGTCTTCGCAAGATCTCCGGGCTCGACACGCTGCTCGGTTCGCGGTACATCGCGCTGGATCCGGGCCCGGCCGGCGCGCCGCCAGCGCGCGTGTTCGTCGGCCTCGACGAGGGCCCGCGCGTCGGCAACCCGCCCCCGGGCGCCCTTGCGATCCGCGTCAACGCCACTCGCCGCAACGCCGTCTCGGTAGGCTCGCCCGTGTTCTACCGCGACGTCGTCGTCGGCCGAGTCCGAAGCTACGCGCTCGCCGATGACGCCACCGGCGTGATGATCGACCTCGAGATCGACCCGCCCTACACCGCGCTCGTGCGCGAGAAATCCCGCTTCTGGAACGTCAGCGGCTTCGGCGTCGACTTCGGGATCTTCAGCGGCCTCTCAGTGCGTGCCGATTCGCTCGAAGCGGTCATCACCGGCGGCATCGCCTTCGCAACACCGTCCAACAAACGCATGGGCGATCCGGTGGCCCGGGGCCACATCTTCGAGCTCGCAGAAAAGCCCGACGAAGACTGGCTCAAGTGGCATCCGACCATCTCGATCGCACCGACGGGCGACCAATAGCCCACGGTCGCCATCGACGACCCGGCGCAGCACCTGCACAGATCCCGGCGGCTTCATTGGCACGGGGCGTATGATCTCTCCCACGGAGGCTCGGCTCGATGGACGACACTCGCCGCGATCACGCCTTCACACTCATCGAACTGCTCGTTGTCATCGCGGTGATCGCCGTCCTGGTCGGCCTCGCCCTGCCCGCTCTGCACGGTGCCCGGGAGACCGCGCGCCGCACCAAGTGCCTCGTCAACCTGCGCAGCCTCGGCCTGGGCATGCAGCTGTACCTGGACGACTTTGACGGCTTCTTCCCCATGGTCCGCCCGCTGCACAAGGGCGTGCCCGGCGGCGGCAACGACCCGTCCCTGCTCGACCTGCTCGGGGTCTATCTCGACGCGCCGGTTCCGTATAAGCTCGATCCCGACGATCGCTTCTTCATCGTCTCCGATCCGTACAAGTGTCCCTCGGACCTGGGCGCGAACGACCCGGCCTCGGACTTTGAGCCGGTCTATCGCTCCATGGGCACGTCGTACGAATACCTGCCCGGCGTCTTCATGATCTTCGCGGAGGTGATGGGCGTGAAAAGACCCGCCTTTGGCGTCACACGCGCGTACGAGAACGTGAGAAACTGGCCCGTGTTCATCGACTTCGACGACTGGCACGCACTCCGCGCCAACGGCCCGAGCAGGAACGCCTCGTTTTTCCCCGAATGGCGGGCCGACTGGAACATCGAGCTGACCGCACGCGACCTGAGCGAGTTCTTCACCGAGGTGCAACGCCACTCCGGGCGCTAGCGCAACCGACCCGCCCGGCACGGAGACCACGCCGTCACGCCTCTCAGATCCATCCGGGATGAGTTTCGCGAGACCGTCGGTCGGATCGCCCGTCGGCCCCGTCGGTCGCCGGATGTGGCCGAGACGATCGGCATGATCCGCGAGGCGCTCTTCGGCGACGAACGTCGATCGCGCCGCACCCGTCGCATCGCTCGAATCGCCGCACCGATCGCCGTAATCCTGCTGGCGCTGTCGCTGTGGCTCTGGCTCAGGCCCTACCCCGAGCCCGACTTCGCGACCGGACGAATCGACGCGCTCATGAACTTCACACTCCTGCGCGACGAGTTCAACCGGCTGTCGGTGGAAGATCGGCTCCGCCTGCTCGGGCAGCTCCGAGAGCGGCTGTCCGGGCTCACCGCCGGCGAGTCGGTGCTGCTGGCCGCGTTCGCCGGCGGGATCATGCACGAAGCGCGAGACCAGCTCGAGCAGAACATGTCGCGGCTGGCCATCGACATGTGGGACCAGTACGCACGCGATTACCAGCACGTCGAGCCCGATCGCCGCGGGCAGTATCTCGACGACGCCTATATCGGAATCGTCCGCGCGATGGAAACGCTCGGCGGTCAGCCCTCGGACAAGAGCGATTCTGTGATCCTGCGCGAGGCGCACACGCAGGCCCGAAGAGACCTCGACGCGACGCGACGCGGCGACGGGCCCAGCGGCGCCGCGATGGGAATCCTGTTCAGCGTCCTCAGCGACAGCGTCGGGCAGCACGCCGGCCCACAGCAGCGCCAACGCGGGCAACTCATGATGCGCGACATGGCTCGTCGGATGCGGGGCGAGACCTCCGGCGGCGGGTGAGCGCATCCGCCACGCACGTCAAGGCCCGCCGTCGTCGGACGCCGGGGCGCCCCGCGGCGCCGGGCGTACGTCCTCCTCCGCCCGGGCGGACTTTCCTAGCGCATATGCGGCGATCATCATCGGCACGAATGCCCTCTTCCCCGCCTGCTCTGAAAGGGCTTCCAGATCCCGCACCTTTCGCTCGCGCACGTCCCGCGTGAGGTCCACGATCATGTTGTCGACCACGTGAACCAGCTCGGGCAGCGCCGCCCAGAACTCCTCGTTGTCCGGCATCATTCGCTGCACCGCCGGCATGTGCGTGGGGAGCAGCACGTACCATTTCCCCTCCTGGCGTTTGAGCAGCACGCCCAGCGGCGGCAGGATCGCACGCCCGTCCCACGTGAGCGCTTCGGTGTCCTGCGCCACGTACTCCGTCCCCAACCGCGTCTCGTTCTGCTCCAGCCAGCCGAACGGGTCCGCCATGATCCCCGCGAACACGTCTGAAAGAACCTGTTGCGGGTTGCCGGCCCGGTTGCCGGCGCGGTTGCCCGTCGAACGCCCTGTGAACCAGCCCCCGATCATCGACGACGCCCGCCCGTCCTTCGCCGCCGCCTCCGCCCGGGCGCGAAGCGCAGCGACCTCAGCGGGGAATGCCTCGTTGACCGCCACCGCGAGATCCTGCACGTGCCCCAGCAGCGAGCCAACCTCGCGCAAGACGCGTCGCTCGCGCTTCGACTCGGCGTAGATCAATGTCGGCAGGCGGTCGGCCCGACCCTCGGTAACCATCTGCCTGGCGCTCTGGACGACCGCCTGCGCCGAGTCCTGGCTGTATTCCTCGCATCCGCCCGCCCACGCCGCGACGGCGAGCAGGACAGCGGTTCGAGCGATACACGTGCCGGTCCGGCGGACCATGCGAAGAGCCTCCATCGTACGACGACGAAGTGTATTCGATCGCGACGCCGCCGGCGTGTCCGCGTCCGACGCCGGATCAGTACCGGTAGTGCTCGGGCTTGTACGGCCCGTTGATGGGCACGCCGATGTAGTCCGCCTGCTCGGGGCTGAGCCTGGTGAGCTTGACGCCCAGGTGGTCCAGGTGCAGCCGGGCGACCTCCTCGTCGAGCGTCTTTGGCAGCATCGACACCCGCGGCGCGTCGTAGCTGGTCCCGCTGATGGACGTGCCGGTCGTGAAGAACTTGTGCAGGTCGATCTGTGCCAGCACCTGGTTGGTGAACGACGCGGACATCACGAACGAGGGGTGCCCCGTCGCACACCCCAGGTTCAGCAGCCGACCCTCCGCCAGCACGAGGATGCTCTTGCGCTTGCCGTCGGCGTCCGCGGGGAAGATCCACTCGTCATACTGCGGCTTGATGACGTTGCGTTCGATGCCGGGGATCTTCGCCAGCCCCGCCATATCGATCTCGTTGTCGAAGTGCCCGATGTTGCCGACGATCGCCTTGTCCTTCATGCGCTGCATCAGTTCGACGGTGATCACGTCCTTGCTGCCCGTGCAGGTGACGAAGATGTCGACAAACTCGACCACGTCCTCGACGGGCTTGACCTCATAGCCCTCCATGGCGGCCTGCAGCGCGCAGATGGGGTCGATCTCGGTGACGATGACGCGGCACCCCTGCCCGCGCAGCGACTGGCAGCACCCCTTGCCAACCTCGCCATATCCGAACACCACCGCCACCTTGCCCCCAATCATCACGTCCGACGCGCGGTTGATGCCGTCGATCAGCGAATGTCGGCAGCCATAGATGTTGTCGAACTTGCTCTTCGTGACCGAGTCGTTGACATTGACGACGGGGAAGAGCAGCTCGCCCCGCTCGGCCATCTGGTACATGCGGTGCACGCCGGTGGTCGTCTCCTCGGAAACACCAACGATGCCCGCGGCGATCCCGGCCCACCGGCCCGGCTCGGACTGCTGCAACTCCCGGAGCACGTTCAGCACCACCCCCCACTCGTGCGGATCCTTCTGCGCGTCAAACGCCGGGACGGCTCGGGCCTTCTCGAACTTCAGCCCGTTGTGAACGAACTGCGTCGCATCGCCGCCGTCGTCGAGGATGAGGTTCGGCCCCACGCCTTCCGGCCAGGTCACGATCTGGTTCGTGCACCACCAGTACTCCTCGAGCGTCTCGCCCTTCCACGCGAACACGGGCACGCCACGGGGCTCGGTCGGCGTGCCCTCAGCACCGACCACGACCGCCGCCGCCGCATGGTCCTGCGTCGAGAAAATGTTGCACGACGCCCAGCGCACCGCTGCGCCAAGCTCCACCAGCGTCTCGATGAGCACCGCCGTCTGGATCGTCATGTGCAGCGAGCCGGCGATCCGCGCGCCCTTCAGCGGCTGCTCCTGCCGGTACCTCTCACGCAGGGTCATCAGCCCCGGCATCTCGTGTTCGGCAAGGCGGATCTCCTTGCGGCCGTGCTCCGCCTGGGCGAGATCCTTGACCTTGTAGTCAAACGTCGTTGGTGCGAGTGTGGTCACTGGTTGCTCCCGTCATGCTCGTCATGGTTCGTACACCGGATCCGCAACGCGCCCCCGGGGACGCGCCCGGACACAACTGATCATCCAGAATCCCCCGTCGCGCCCAGTCGCAGCGCCGCAGCGAACAGGCCCGGACCCTTGCCCGCCGGATCGCTGGGCAGCTCCCACCAGTCTACCGCCGAAAATCCCGCCGACAGCGCCAGCGAGCGGATCTCGCCCTCCGAGAACCCGAGGTGCTGATGCCCCATCGAGTGGCGGTAGTCCACGCGATCGTGCGCGCACATGTCCACGATCAGCGCCACCCCGCCGTTCCGATCGGCCCGGAGCACCCGCCGCAACTCGCAAAGCGCCGGCGCGATGTCCGGGATGTGGTGCATCACCAGCACGCACACCGCCGCGTCCACGCTGTCGTCGTCCAACGGCAGCCGCTCGAGGCGCCCTTCAAAGAACGAGACGTTCGGCACGTCGCCCAGCCGCTTGCGGGCCGCCTCGAGCATCGGACCAGAGTGGTCGATCGCGATCACGCGCTCAGCGTACGGGGCCATGATCTCCGACGCGTTGCCCGTGCCGCACCCGAGGTCGGCCACGACCCACCCGCGCGGCAGCAGCGACAGCAGCGCCCGGGTCGTGAACTCCTCGCCGAAAAGACTGTTGCGCAGCTCGTCCCATTGCCCGGCGACGCGGCCGAAGAACGCCTCGGAGTCCAGCCGACGATCGGCCAGGACGGCCCTGAGTCGGCGGTCGTCCTCCTCGAGCTCCGCACTCGCGCCCAGCTGATCCCGGATCGTGACCCACAGCGCCCGAGCCTCGATCGAGAGCTCGTCGGCGATCATCTGATACAGCGTGGCCGTCCCTTCGGACCGCCGCACCAGCCAACCCCCTTCCGCCAGCAGTCTCAGATGACGGCTCACGGTTGATTGCGGCAGCTGGAGGACCTTGGCCACCTCGCCCACCGCCAGTTCCTCAGCTTCGAGCAGCCGGAGCACGCGCAGGCGCACCATTTCCGAGAGGTTCGCGATAAGTTCGGTAATTTGATGGGGTGCGCCGGTTTGCTTCATCCGTTCATCCGGATGAATAGTAGAAGCGATCGGGACGTGGTCAAGAGCCGCTGGCGGGCTCCATTTCGCCCCCTCTCAGCGGTTGTACTCGGCCGGGGTGATATGAAACGTCGGGCCTGGGATGAAGCCCAGCGCTCGGATCCGCCCGTTCACTTCCTCGTGGTTGGTGTCGATGAACAACGCCATTTTCAGACGCAAGAGCTCCTGCTCGGCGTCGCCGATCGACTGGTAGAAGTCGGCCAGCGCCAGCTGGGGCGCCACCGTCAGCCCCTGGTCAATCTTGGCGGCGGTCTTGAACGCCAGCTCGGCCTCGTCGGCGTCTCCCATCATCGCCGCGAATCGGCCCAGCCGGATGTAGTCGTCCGACAGCCCCGGCTGTTCCGTCCGCCATCGCAAGAGTTCGTACAGGCCCTCGTACTCGCTCACATCGAACAGGGCCTGGGCGAACGCCTCGACATACTGGACGTTCTCAGGCTCCATATCGCTGGCGATTCGCAGGTTCTGGACCGCCTCGGCGGGTCGCCCGGTTCGGGCGTCGCACAGGCCCAGCTTGTAGTAGATCTCCGCCCGCCCGGGGCGGATCTGGTTGTACTTGATGTAGGGGACGCGGGCATCCTCGAATCGGCCCTGAGAAAAAGCCTCGTCGCCCCGACGCCGATACGTGATGTCCGACGGCTCAGAGGCGCACCCCGCGATGACGACCGCCGTGAGGGCTATCGAGAGGCGAACGCTGACGCTGCGTATATTCGGTCTGGTGGTCATGGGGTCGGCTCCGTCCAAACACCCGATGATGGGAGGGTCGGGCACCCCTCCGGGGCGCCTCCTGGCAGACTATACCGTATCGGCGACTTCCGGGCGAGTCAGCGAGAATCGGTCGGTCCTCCGGCCATGAGCCCCGCCCCGGGGCGAGGTAGGATGCCGCATGAGGAGCATGGTCCTGCTCCGGCACGAGCTTGCCGACGGGACGCGCCACTTCGACTGGCTGATCGACCCGGGTTCCCCGCGTGCGCTGATGACGTTTCGGGTCGCGGAGCCGATTCACAGCGGAGACTCCCGGGCGTTCACCGCGGAGATGATCGGGGACCATCGGCGGATGTACCTGGATTTCGAGGGTCCGATCCCCGGCGGGCGGGGTCGAATCGTGCGGGTCGCCCGGGGCGCACTCGAGGCACTGGGCGAGCAGCAAGGCCGGATCGTCATTCGCGGTTCGCTGGGCGGCCTGGCTGGGGTGTTCGTCGGCCGACACACCGACGGGCCCTGGTGGCGCTTCGCTGTCACGCCCCTGACCATCACCAGCGACTCACGCCGCCGATGACCATGGGAACGAGCCGGTCAGCATGCGTGCGGCGTGCTCGGAATCGACGGGCTTGGTGACGTGGTACCCCTGGATAAAGTCGCACCCGAGCTTCAGGAGCTGCTCGACCTGCTCTTGCGACTCGACACCCTCCGCGATCACCTTCTTGTTCAGGTGCTTGGCCAGCGCGAGCACAGCGAAGACGATCGCGTCGTACTCCCTCGCCGCGCCCAGATGGGCGATGAACGCCCGATCGATCTTCACCCCATCGATCGGCAGTTTGTGCAGGAAGCTGAGCGACGAGAGCCCCGTTCCGAAGTCGTCCATGTGAATCTGGATGCCGAGTTGCTTGGCGGCGAGGAGCGTTTCTCCGGCGGCGTCGAGATCCGTGATGACCGCCTCCTCCGTGACGTCCAGCGTCAACCGGTTGCCGGGAAGCCCCGACTGCTCGAGCGCCTGCTCGAGCGACGGCACAAACGTCGGGCTGCGGAGCTGCTTCTTCGAGATATTGACCGTCATGCACACGTGATCTACACCGTCGAGGCTCTGGCGCCATTCGACCAGCTGCGCGCACGCCTCGCTCAGCACCCACCGCCCGATGGGTACGAGCAGCCCGGCATCCTCGGCGACCTGCAGGAAATCGGCGGGCGGCAGCAGGCCCCGCGTCGGATGCGCCCACCGCAGCAACGCCTCCAGCGCGATCAGCGAGTGCGACCTGAGATCGACGATCGGCTCGTACACGAGACGGAACTGCCCGAGCTCAAGAGCTTTTCGAAGCTCGTTCTCCAGCTTCAGCCGCTGCACCTGGTGCTCGAACAGGTGCTCGTCGAACACCGCGTGAGCCGCTTTTCCCGAGCTCTTGGCCCGGTACATGGCCGCGTCCGCGTCCTGGATGATCTCGTCCGCCGTGTCATGCCGATCCGCCCCGATCGCGATGCCCAGGCTGACCGAGGTGTTCACCTCGGTTCCCCGGAGCACAAACGGCTCGGCCATGTGCCGGGTGATCCGCTCGGCGACGTCGGTGGCATCGCTCGAGCGCTTGAGCCCGCTGAGCAGCACGACAAACTCGTCGCCCCCGAATCGTGCTGTTATGTCCCCCTCGGCGCGAACCACCGTGTCGAGCTTCCTGAGCGTGCCGACGAGTCGCTCAGCCAGCGCCTTGAGCAACTCGTCGCCGAATTCGTGACCCAGCGAGTCGTTGATGCTCTTGAAATCGTCGCAATCAAGGAAGAGAACGGCGTATTCGAAACCATCCTCTCGGCGTCGCCGATCAATACACCGCTCGATGCGCTCGATCAGGTGCGATCGATTGACGAGCCCGGTGAGCATGTCGTGGGTGGCGGCGTGCCGAAGCTGCGCCTCGGCGGCCCGACGTTCGGAGATTTCGCCCCGCAGCACCCTGGTTCTTTCCTCGACCATTTGCTCCAACTCCGACATGCGCAGCGAGGCCTGCCGCGCGAGCTGCCACTTGGCCGTCAGGCCGCACGCCTGCTGGAGCACCTCGGCATTGTCGAATGGCTTGCGGAGCAGCAGGAATCGATCGCTGTGCCCGAGCTTATTATAGATCTCCGCCCACGTGTAATCCGAATACGCCGACGATATTACTACCTGCAGATCCGGATCGTGCTCCCACATTTTGATGACCGTTTCCAGCCCGTCGATGCCCGGCGGCATCCGCATATCGACAAACGCGAGCGAGAACGGTCGGCCCTCCTGCTGCGCATCGCGCACGATCTGGACCGCCTGTTCCCCCTGGAACGCCGATACGATCTCGAACCGGAACTCGGGACACTCGGACGCCTTCTCCCCGAAGATGACCGCCTCGACGTCTCCCAACTCCTGGTTGCGGGTTTCCGGGGCGAGGATCTTGCGGAAGTCGTCGTGGATGGCGTCGAGGTCGTCCACGATGAGAATCCTCGGCGTGCTGCCGGCGCGCTCCTCCTGCTCGGCCGGGGGCGGGCTCTCGCCGCGGCGCGGGTCGCTGTTGGTTGGAGTGGCGGGCTTGCTCATGCGGCTTCACTCACAGTCGTATGCGCGAGCGGCAGATCGAAGATGAAGGTCGCGCCGCACCCGGGCCCGTCGCTGTGCATCTCAAGCGAGCCCCCGAGCTCCTTGGCAGCCAGCGCCGCGCTGTGAAGGCCGAACCCGTGCCCGTCCTTCTTGGTCGTGAAGCCGAGCGTGAAGATCTTGGCCTGCATGCTCGGGTCGATCCCGTGCCCGGTGTCGCTGATCTGTATGCGGGCGAACCCGGAATCGTCCGGCTTCGGGCAGAGCGAGACGGTGAGTGTGGCCTTGCCCGGCTTGCAATCCGCCATCGCGCTCACAGCATTCCTGATGAGATTCACGAGAATCTGAATCACCCGATGCCGATCCGTGCTCAGGTCGGGAACCCGGTCGAAGCGGCGAATGAGCCGAATATGGCTGAGGTCTGCGATCTTTTCGCTCATCCGAAGCGCGTCGCCGAGCAGCTCGGACGGGCTGATGGTCTCGATCAGGGAGGACGATTTCGACAGTTGCTGCTGTGCACTCACGATGCTCTTGATGTGACCCACGTTCTGGGTCAGCGATTCCACCTCGTCCAGGAGGTGCCGCTGGTTCGCGTCCATCTGTTCTGCGAGCATGACGAAATAGCCCGGCAGCGCGTGCCCCCGATCGTCCTCGGTCAGAAACTTCACCAGGTCGTGCTCGTGCTCCTTGAGCAGCGCCGCCGCCTTTGTCAGCCTCTTCACTTCGTTGTCGCGGAGTCGATCTGCGATGAGAGTCGCGGACACGTTCACGCTGTTGAGCACGTTGCCCACGTTGTGCAGGACGCTGGTGGCCACCTCCGCCATCCCCGCCTGGTGCGATGTCTGAAGAATCTTCTTGTGGAGCGTCTGCTGCTCCGCATCGGCGCGCTTGCGCGGGCGGATGTCCGTGCCGATGCACACGTATCCCGTCCCGCGCCCATGCGGGCCGAGTATCGCCGACCCGCTCAGGCTGACCGGAATCCGCTCGCCGGTTTTGGAGGTGTAGATGACTTCCGTGTCTCGGCGAGCCCCGGAGCCGAGGAATTCATCGAGCCGATCGCACGTGAGGTGCTGCCCGTCCGCGCTGCAGATGATGGAGAACTGTCTGCCGGTCAGCTCGTGCTCGTCGTATTCGAGCAGCTCGAGCGTCGCCTTGTTCACACTCCTGATCGTCGAGTCCGGGTTCACGACGATCAGCGAATCGGGCATGGATTCGAGCACGTTGCCAATGAACCGCTGCGACGCGACTCGCGCCCGCTTGGCGTCTGACAGTTCGTTCAGCGCATCCTGAAGAAGCGCGAACTCCGGCGGACCCTCGAGCTTGAGGTGCCGACTCGCGTGCCCGTCGCGTATGTTCCGCGCGAACTCACCCAGCGCGTCCACGTGGCGGATCCGTCGTCTCGCGAACGCCGACGCCCGTAGCGCGTACAATCCGATCGCGATGAAGCACGCCAGCACGATGCCGAACCAGCTTTGCACCGAGCGGCCGAATGCAGCGTAGATCCCCATGTCCACGATCAGCGTTCCGACCTGGACACCCTCGCTGTCCAGGATCGGGCGCATGATCGGCGGCGCCTCCTCGGGCAGCACACCGCGCTTCGAGAGCCACGTCAGCACGGGCGTCCATGCCCACCGCTCGGCTTCGTTGTTCCGCGCGACCGCGACCAGCGTGCCCTCGGCGTTATACGCGCGAAACCGCGCGATGCCCGCCGGGAACAGCCCGTGGTCGTGAAGCGATTGGAAGACGTTTGGATCCTCGGCCGAGATCCGCGGCGCCAGAGTCGTTTCCAGCTCGCGCATGATGAGCACCGCAGACTCGAGCGCTCGGCTCTCGATGTTGTGATAATCCCGCACTACAGCCTGAGCCAGAAGAGCCCCGCAGACCGCGGTCAGCAGTGCCAATGGAAGGGTGACGACGTTGAAACGAAAGCTGGACACGATCAGATCCCGCACCCTTTCGAGACCGGGGTTGGCATTACCGACCCTTGATCATCGACCGGACTCGCGAGCCGGTGCAGCCCCGGGGGCCTCCCGGCCGACCTGACGTGACGGTCAAGCGGGCAATGAGATTATCGGAACGGGCGTATCGCTCATCGCCGACGGTGCTCATCCACACGGATGAAGAACGCCTCGCCGGAGGGCAGCTCAATCTGCACGACACGCTCGCGCGCGTCGATCGCGACGATTCGACACCCGGGCGCCGGCTCGTCGCCGACGGCGTACAGCTTGCCATCGATCGACGCCAGGCCGGTCGACCCGGATCCCATCACGCTCGTCAGCTTCGCGTTCGCGAGCGGATTGCGGAAGACCGGCGGCCGGTACACCGAATCGATCGGGACGATCGGCTCAACCTGCTGCGTCGGGCCATGATCCATGGGAGACCGCATGTCCGGCTTTATGTCGAGCGAGGCGATCCAGGCGTTCATCGCTTTGTCCACCCCGTCCACCGCCTGCGCGGTCTGGTCGGCCCGTGCTTGATCCTGATTTTCGGCCTCGGACTCCACGGGCCCGAACCCGATGAGCAGCTTCACCAGCGCCAGGATCGCGAACGGGGCGGCGAAGACGGCGGCTTCCATGGCTCGTGTTCTCGGCACGCGAATCCTCCTTACTCCCGCTCGGCGCGCACATCGATCGCAAGGTGCTCCGTCTCGATGCTCGCGAGCACAGCCTGCACGTTTCCGTCCTGCTTGGGCACGATGTGCACGGATCGAACAAAGGTGAGGCCCAGTTCCGCCTCCAGATCATGAACAAACAGGGCGATCGAGCCGTACGAGCCGATCGCCTCGATCGCGCATCGGAGCGCCTCGGTGCCGCCCTCGCGGCCGGCGCGAGTGGCGCTGGTCTGTGGATCGATCACCTCGACCGAAACCCCGACCGACTTGCCGATGTCCCAGATCCTCTGGAACAGCAGACCCTGATCGCGGACGATATCGCCGGCCGTTCGGATCCGCGCGAGTTTCCGCTCTGCGACCTCCAGGCGCCGCTGAAGATCGGGCAGAGAGGCGTTGAGCGCTTCAACCTCCACGCCCTGGTGGATCGCCGCGCTCGTCTGTCGGCGGGCCTCATTCAGTTTCTGCCGCATCGGCCGAACAAAGTACGCGTCCGCCGCGAACAGCACGGACATCGAGATCACCGCCGGTCCCAGGACAGGCCTGAACTGCGAGAGAATCATGGCTGACTTCCGTTGTTGCCCGGTTGGACCACGTCGTCGCTCGCAAGTGCGCGCGCGTTGGGCGCGACAGGGTGCAGCTGAAGCAGCAGCTCGAACCTCTGCGTGCCGGCTTCAGCGCGGTCCCTGACCACCGTCTCGATCGAGCACCGTGAGACAATCGGCGCCGCCCCGAGCGTATTGATGAGGCTCATGAAGATCATCGACGCCGCCTGGTGCGATTCCGCACGCACCTCGCCGTTGATCCGGCACACCGGAAATCCCCTGTCCCGCGTCATGTGCAGCCGCGTGAACCAGACCGAATCGGACACGGATTGAGAGAGCAAAGTCATGACGGCGTCCCACCGGGCGTGGCCCGCGACCAGCGATGCAATCTGACTGTGCGCCCCCGCCAGCGAGCCCTCGGCGTGGCTGAGCAGTTCAGACGCCTGGACGGCCACACGAGCGTCCCGAAGCCGGCCCCGTAGAGACTCGGCGGACTCGCGAACCCGCTCCATCTCGATGTGGGTGTTGACGGCGTCCAGGGTGAGGAACAGGAATGCCGCGGCGACCCCGCCCGCCAGCGCCGTCCTCAGCCGCCTCGTCAGCCGAGCCTGCTGGACCTCGATGGGGACGAATCCCAGCTTCGCCTGGCCCTGGACGACCTTCGGGCGCGAATCGTGCTGGTTGGCATTCTCGCCGGAGTCTTCCAGCGAGAGCCCCGTCTGCCGCGCCATGAGGGCTGCAAACCCGGGGATCCGGGACGCCATGCCGCTCACATGCAGGCGCGCACCCTCGCGCTCCGACGCGGACAACCCGAATCGGATCGACTGCTTGGTCTCGACAATACACCGCTGCAGAATGGGTTGGAGCAGAGGCAGGAGCGCGTCGGCAGTGATGCCGCGCTGCTCGTCCACCATCTCACCGCTCTGGGGGATTCCCACCTCGAACAGCAAGGCTTCGGCCTCGGAGAGCGTCAGTCGAATGGTCGGGCGGTCACGATCCGTCGTTCGGATCTCATTGCCGAGCGCTTCGAAAAGTGAGCGTACGCCCGTGCTGATGGTTCTGACGAACTTGAGCGTCGTACCGTGCGCCGCCGCCAGCACCCCCTCCTTGTCAAACAAGCGCAGCACGACGCGCGTGCTGCCCGATCGTCCGCCCGCCGTCGCTTCGCTGATTGCGGCGAGCATGGACGCCGCCCCGATGGGAAGCATCGAGTCAAGGCGCAGCCCGCGAGCCCGCACCCAGTCGTTGATCTCGCGGGCGACAGAGTCGCGCTCGGCGATCCCGAACACGTGCGCATTGCCGATGCGGTGACCCTTCCCGATCGGTTCGTGGGCCTGGTCGATCGAGATCAGACCTGTCCGGTGCGGATTGAGCCCGATGGGAAAATCCGCGGCCTCTTCCAGCGCCAGCTTCGCGGCCTCGATCGCGCCCTGGCGACCCGCCCTGACCGGACACGAGAACACGCCGTACGACGCGCTCGTGGACGGGTAGTAGACTACCACCTGCGTGCCCGTCAGATTGTGAAGAGCAACGAATTCGTCAACCGGATCGGCGGCCCATCTGAGCACTTCGCTCACGCTCGCCTCGGACGATTGTGCGCCCAGGTCGCGCCTGCAGCGATGCACGACCGTTGATCCACGCAGGACCAACGCGTCAACGTATCGCCGCGAGATCTCCAGGAGGACTCGTTTTCCAGCCACGGTCAGTCCTTGGTGTGCGCTGTCGATAACCCGCGATGGGCGTCATCGCGGCGGAAATCCGTGATGCTATCGGTCGATCGGGCGCCCGCCTTGTGCGCCGATGGTCTGATAAGTTCACAAAGCTGTTGGTTTCCCGCGCACCATTCAGCCCCCCGCGAGCAGGCCGGGTGCCGCCGCTCCATGCGCCGCACGCGACACCGGAATCGCCGGTCTTTCAAGGTGATCCCGGACTGGCCTCGACATGGCGCCGCGACTGTCCGGACACCCCTTTGCTGACCAGCGTCGATCGCCCGGCGGTAACGACAAGCGAGACACTGACGCTCGCGGAACCAAACGACGGATCGGTGGCGGGATCGTCGTCGTCCGATATTGTCCCGACACCGCCATCGCCGTCCTCGTCAATGTCGAGCATGAGCTCTCTGATCGCCATGTTCATGCCCGCTTCGGCCGCGTAGAACGCCCGGGCCGTATCCAGCCGTCGCACCGTGAGATCCTGATCCCGCGCTCCCACGCCCACGACACCCACAACCGTGAACCCGAGCAGCATGACGATGATCAGCACCGTCACCAGAGCGCTCCCGCGGCACGAATGAAACGTCGGTCGGCGACCGCTCATGGCGCGACTCCATCCATCGTGCATCGCAGGAACAGTTTGGCACGCAGCATCTCGTTCACCCCGTTGGCGGCGCAGGTGACGGTGATCGACACGCGACGGACAGCGTCGCACTGAGACCCGGCCAGCGGGAGCGCCAGCGGCAGGTTCGACTCGTCGAAGGCCTCGATCTCAAGAGACGAAACCCCGCTGAGCAACACGGCGCCCGTCTCGGACGGGCGTGTGAGGACGAGATCCCCGGCGACGAGCTCCAGCTTGCCTGTGCTGTCGTAATCCATCGAGTCCTCCTGGATGGCGCTGATCTTGGGCGCCACGCCCGGGGCGGCGGTGTCCAGCGGAATCGAACGCACTTCGCGCACGATCTGGTCCATCGCCACGGACAGATCCCGGTGCAGCGACCCGCGCACCGACGCACCCGTGTACCCGTCCACAACCGTCGCCAGCACGAACGACAGCATCAGAGCGATCACCGACATGATGGTGATCGCCGCGATTGCTTCAACGATGGTGAACCCACGGCGAGATGCGGCGTGCGCGCGGATCATGGCGTGTACTCCGTCTGAACCGTCGAGAGCGACGTCTGCCGCGACTGACCCGCCGCCCCCGTCCACGTCACCGTCACCGTCACCGTCATGTACCCATCGCCGGGCGTGGACAGGTCCGCCGTCGTTTCACTGAACGAAACATCGCGCGAATAGCCCGGGAACCCGGGAATCGATCCGATCGCCTCGAACGGATAGTTCGCCGACACCAGGTAGTCGTAGCCGCGCGTCTGGGAATGCCGGTCCGCGATCACGTCTTCGAGCTTCTCCGTCGCGATCCATCGGGCGCGCGAGGTGAGAATCGGATCGACGAAGTCATGCTCCGCCTGCCGCATCGCCCAGATCATCGGCGGCACCGCGACCGCCAGCAGCACGATCGCCGCCACCAGCTCCACCAGCGTAAACCCCGCAGAGCGTCTGTCGTTCATGGCTCGCTCACGGTGAGACCACCCGGACCAGGCCCGACCCGCTGCGGACACGGACCTCGAAACCGGAGTTGAGCACAACCCGCCCCTCGGCCGCCAGCGCGGTCTCCGTCGCCGCGAGGGGTCTGCCCAGCCAGTCGAAACCGACGACGCCGCTGCCATCGAAATCCGCGCTGGTCAGCGCGGCTCCCGCGAACAGCACGTCCAGCCGCTGCACCATCGCGCTCCCCGTCGCCGGATCGACGATCGTGCTCGCGTTGGCGTACCCCGGATTCGCGGCATCCTCCTGCAGAACCGTCCAGCTGTTGGACGCCGGATTGAACTCGACCCAGACACGATTGCCCGTGGCGGCGGCACGCTGCCGCGCGAAGGCGAGATCGGCCGCGACCAGTCTCGCCGCCGCTGCGTCCCGCGTCGATTCCGTCCTGCTCAGCGCGGGAATCGCCGCCGCCGCGACCACCGCAACGATCACCATCACCACTACAAGTTCGATCAACGTGAAACCGCGGCCGGGACGGACCCCGGCCGGGTGATGATTCTCGCGTGTTGATGCGGACCGTGCGTCGGCACTGTCGTCCCCTGCGCCTCGGGGGTCACAGCTCGTGCGCATCGAGGAACCCGCCCGACCCGTCCGGCGCCGTCGTCGTGTCGTTCGTGTTGGCATAGAAGATGGCGATCGGCGGCGTGGCCGCGTTGTCCACGTAGTAACGCCACCCCGTCACTCCCGTATTGACGCGGGAATTCGCGTCGGCGAGCGTGGGAACAGCCTCGACGGTGGACCGATCGTTGTACGGATTATTCGGCAGCGCCTCCTGCATCACCGTGCCCAGCGTGGTCAGCTCCGCCAGCGTCGGATACAGCCCCGCGCCGTTGACCACCATTTCGTTGGCGAAGAAGTTCGCCAGCCCCCCACGAACGCCACCCAGCGTCCCCTGCGTGGCGGATGTCCTCGCCTTATCGCTGTAGTCGAAGAACCTGGGAATGGCCACGCCGGCCATAATCGCCAGCACGACCATCACCGCGATCACTTCGACGAGCGTGAACGCCCTCGCACACCGTCCTCTTGCCCATACGTTCGCTTGCATCCGTCGACTCCCTTGCACGATTTGGTCCACGCTCGACATCGCCATCCACTCCGAGGGATCGCCGAGACTCACTTTCCACTATCTGCGAATCAGCCCAGCAACGTGACCATGTCCCACATCGGGAGAAACACGGACAGCGCCACAACCAGCACAACCGCTGCGACCAGCACGACCAGCACCGGCTCAAGAACCGTCGTGAGGTACTTGGTCATGGTCGTCGTCTCCCGCTCGTAGTGCCGCGCCACGATCGAGCACATCCGCGGCAACTCGCCCGAGTTCTCGCCCGCCGCCAGCATTCTCCGCACGAACGGCGTCAGATACGCGCACTGCTCGAGCAGCTCGCCCAGCCGACTCCCCGACTGGATTCCGCGGATAATGCGGTCCGAATCGCTCCGCAGCATCTCCCGGCCGGACGATCGGCCCGCGAGTTCGATCGAGTCGATCAGGTTCACGCCCGCGCTGATGCACAGGCCCAGAATGCGCGAGAACCTCGCGATCGCCACCGCCACCAGCAGGTCCGAAAGATATGGGACTCTGTGCAAGGCGCGCTCGATCATTGTGCGGCCCGCCGACGAGCGCCACGTCTTGCGAAGTGTCAGCACCCCGACGCCGATCCCCAGCAGGTACAACCACCAGAACGTCTGAATCGAGTCCCCCAGGAGCATCATCATCTTGGTGAGCATCGGCAAATCGACGCCGCGCCGCTCGTACATGTGCCCGAAGCGGGGCACCACGAACCCGAGCAGAAACGTCACCGCTCCCATCAACACCATCACCACGCAGAACGGATACGCCAGCGCCGAGCGGACCTGATGCGCCAGATCCTGAGATCGCTCCAGCGTCTCGGAAAGGTACTCGAGAACCGCGCCCAGCGTTCCGCTCTGCTCGGCTGCGCGAATCGTCTCGATATACACCTCGCCAAACACCGCCTGGTGCGCTGAGAGCGCCTCCGCGATCGGCTCACCCGACTCGATCCGCGTGGCGACATCGAGCACCATGCGTCGCAGCGCCGCCGACGGCTCCTGGTCCCCGATCGTGCGCAGCCCTTCGCTCACCGGGATGCGAGCGGCGATGAGCACACTCAGCTGATGCGTGAAGTGCGTGATGTCGCGCGCTCTCACTCCCTTGTCCACGAGCCGCCGTGAGCCGGAAGACCTGCGGATCTTCACCGGGGTCAACCCAGTGGCGGCGATGCGCCGATAGGCCTCGACGCGCGTCCGCGCGTGCGAGACACCCCGGCGCGTGTTTCCCGCCTCGTCGACCGCCCTGTAGCTGAACGTCCCGGAACTCATGCCGCTTCCTTGCGCCCGACATCAAGGCCGGGCTCGAGCGACCCCGCCGCGATACGCGCCACTTCTTCCAGTTCGATGATCCCGAGCTTGGCCTTCTCGACGCCGTCGCGCCACATGGGCGTCATGCCCTCGCGCAGCGCGATCTCGGTGATGGCGCCGCTGGACGCATGGCTCTCGATCGCCTCCTGCAGCGCCGGCGTGAGCGAGAGCGCCTCGTACACGCCGACGCGCCCCTTCGTGCCCTGGTTCATGCACTTGGGACACCCGCGACCGCGAAGGAACTGATGCGAGTCGTCCGTCCCGAGAAACCGCCTGACGAGTGCGGGCGTCGGCTCATACGGGGAGGCGCATTGCTCGCAGTTTCGCCTCGCAAGACGCTGGGCCAGCACGCACAGCACCGACGCGTTGATCGCAAACGACGGACATTCGAGATCGCGCAGCCGCGCAATCGCGCCCGGCGCGTTGTTCGTGTGCAGTGTCGAAAGCACGAGATGCCCGGTCATCGCGGCCTGAATGGCGATCCGGGCCGTCTCTTCATCGCGGATCTCCCCCAGCAGGATCACGTCCGGATCCTGGCGCAGAATCGCGCGCAGGGCGCTGGCGAACCCCAGGCCGATCTCGGTGTTCACCTGAACGTGCCGAACCATCGGCAGCCGATACTCGACCGGGTCTTCGATCGTCACCAGGTTGCGGTCCGGCGTGTTCACCAGCGCCAGGGCGGTATACAGCGTCGTGGTCTTGCCCGAGCCGGTCGGCCCGGTCGCGAGGATCATGCCGTACGGTTGCGATGTCGCGTGCTCGAGCAGGCTCACGGTCTGCGGCGAGCAGCCCAGCTCCGCGAAGCCCGTCACCGCCAGGCCCGCGCCCAGCAGACGCATCACAATGTTCTCGCCCCAGATCGTCGGGAGCACGCTCAGGCGGATGTCGATCGATCGACCGTCGCAGACATAGCGAAACTTGCCGTCCTGCGGCCTGCGCGTCTGCGTCAGGTCGAGGTTCGCCATCACCTTGATCCGCTGGACGATGCCGCTGTGGCTCGACAGCGGCGGCCCCTGCATGCACCGCAGCGTCCCGTCGATCCGGTATCGCAGGTGCAACTCGTGCTCGTCCGGGCCGATGTGAATGTCCGAGGCACCGGCCGACACTCCCTCGGAAATGATCTGATTCACCGCCGCCACAATCGGCTCGTCGTCGGTCCCCAGCACCGCGTCGGTAGCGGGGTCGGCCGAGTCCGGCTTCGGCTCGTCATCCTCGATCGTCCCGTGCGCTCCTACGAGCGAGTACGCGCGCTCGATCAGGGCTCGAAGGGCGGTGGGCTCACAGATCACCGGGTCCACATCCGACCTGAGCAGGCTCCGAAGCCGATCGACGCCCTGAAGATCCATTGGGTCGACCATGCCCACGGTCGTCAGGCCCTCGAGCACGAACAGCGGAAACGCGTCAAACTTCCTGGCTACCGATCGCGGAATCAGCCGCGCGTTGGACAGATCAACATCGAACTGCGACAGGTCGGCGTACGGGCATTCGCACACGCTCGCGCGGGCCATCGTCAGCTGCCGAGGCGTGAGGATCTCCAGATCGATGAGCGCGTCCAGCACGCTGCGATCCGGTTCGGACACGCGCGCCCGATCGATCGACTCGGGCGTCACCAGGCCCTCCTCGGTCAGGGCGCCGAGCACAAAGTCCTCGTAGCTAAGCACGCTTCGCCTCCGTATCAGAGGCCCCGGCGTCCAATTGCCTGATGTGCTCGATCAACGCCCGCAGCCCTGACCCCTTGGACAGCTCCGAGTCCTCGAACGAGGCGCCGATGAAGTAGGCGGGCGTGTAGTCGAGCATAATCACTCGACGGATCTTGATGGTGGTCGAGAGCGCCGGCCTGCCCGTCGTCGTGTCCGCCTCGATCACGATCTCCAGCCGCAGCATCTTGGGCAGGAAGACCCCCGTGTTGAATCCAAAGCCGCCCGGGCTGCAATCGACCAGCCGCACCGGCGTGTTGCCGGCCTTGTCCAGCTCGGACCCCACCAGGCGGACACGCCCACATTCCTCGGGCACGACCCGGACCATCGCCGGCAGATCGCACGCATAGCGCTCGTGCCGACGGACGGACAGGCTGGATTTTTTCTGAGGCATAATCGGGGCGCCCGCGAGCGTTTCGCCGCCGATACATCGGCCCTGGACCACCCCGTCTTCACGCCGTCGCCCGGGAACAACATCAGCCGAAGTTATCGGCCTCACGCATGGCCAATCCGCTCACCGGACCGGGCCGGCAGCCGGCTCCGCCTCGTCCGCGCGAACCTCGAACTCCAGCTCGAAGCGGCGCACGACCTCCACGGCTGATTCATCGGGTTCGAGCCACTCGCCCGGATTCGCCGGGTCCGGTTTCAGCGCCGTGAGGCGCACGTCGAACACGACGCGGTACCGCCCCGCCACCGCCGGCGCTCGAATCAGCGCCGCCTCCACCCCCGGATCGCGCGTTCGAGATGACGACCCCGGCGCGGAACGGTCGCCCTGAGCGATCAACGCCCGGATCGCGGACGACTCGTACACGTACCAGTCGAATGCCGACTCGAATTGCATCGGCTCGTGCGTGCTGACGATCTCGGCATCGCCTCCAACCAGGACGACATCGACTCGAATGAGCGGGTGTGTGATCGGCGGAGACCCCCACGATCGCGAGACCATAAAAAAGTATCGCGCCTGAGTGCCTGGCGAAATACCGAGGCCCAGATCCCTGTCAATCCAGTCGAGCGACAGCCGGATGGGGATCAGCGCCCCGCTCGTCACACGCTTCGCGTCAAGACTCAACGCGGGACGGATCTTGAGGTTGAGGAATGATGTGGCCCTCCCGTCGCGAAGCACGCCGGTCAGAAGCAACTGATCCAGCGCATCGACCACCCCGGCCCTTCGAAGGACCAGCCACCACTGCGCGAGTTCCGGAGGGTCTCGTTCAACAATCTCGAGCGCTCGTGCGACCAGGATCGACCTCGCGACCTCGCCGGTCCCGGGATGAACCAGGAGGCCGATGAACACAGCGCACCAGTTTTCCATCGCGTTGGGCTCGGCCGCGAACGATGATTCCGCAGGCTCGTTTTCGACGACGATCCGCGCGAGCCGATCGACGCCCCCGTCGCCGAGATCGCCCGCGACGAATCGCCGTCGCACTTCCGCGTTCACACCGATCCTGCTCCAGCTGTCCGGCCGCTCCAACTCGTCCAACAGCATCCACGTCGGCTTGAGACGATTGACGTTGAAGTCGTTGGCGCTGGCCCAGGTCGCAAAGCCCGCGGCCCCGATCGCGGCAAGCAGCAAGGCCGTGCCCGCGACGATCGGGATCGGACGCCTCCGGCGAAGCCCGCGCTGCACCGCCCCGGCTGCGCGCAGCGACCGACCGCACTCCGGGCACGTCGCCGCGCCCTCATCCAGCCCGCTCAGGTCATACCGGCAGTGACGACACCGCGGCTCGCCGCCCACGCGTCGCCCAACGACGCCCCGCGTCAGCAGCACCAGCCCCGCCACGCCGATGACAAACAGAAACAGGCCCGCCATAACGCCTCCCGTCTTCGCCAACGATAGGATGCCCGGCCATGCCGGATCGCGTCCGCATCACCGATGTCGCCCCTCGCGACGGGCTGCAGAACGAGCCCGGCGTCATCACCACCGCCGACAAGGCCAGGCTCGTCGAGATGATCGCCCGCACCGGCGTGGACGAGATCGAAGTCTCCAGCTTCGTCAGCCCGCGATGGATCCCGCAACTCGGCGACGCCGCGGACCTCTTCGCTCGGCTCGCGGACGTGAAGCCTCAGCACGTGTCCTTTTCCGCACTGGTCCCGAACGAGCAAGGGCTCAGCGCGGCGCTCGGGGTCAACGGGCGTGCCGGCTTCCTGCTCATCGACAAGGTCTCCGTGTTCACCGCCGCAAGCGAGACATTCAGCAGGCGCAACACGAACGCGACCATCGCCGAAACACTGGCCCGTTTCGTACCCGTCGCCCGCGAAGCCCACCGGGCCGACATGGCCGTTCGCGCCTACATCTCGTGCGTCGTCGCCTGCCCGTTCGAGGGGCCGATCGCGCCGGCCCGGGTCGCCGAGGTTGCGATCCGCCTGCTCGATCTGGACGGCGTGGCCGAACTGGACCTGGGCGACACCATCGGGGCCGCGACGCCCGATTCTATCGCCGCCATGATCGACGCCGTCCGCACGACGCTGGACGCGCACGGGTCCGACGCGACGATCACCGTGCATCTGCACGACACCTTCGGCCGCGCACCCGCGTGCATTGAGAAGGCGCTGTTGCTGGGTGTGCGCTCGTTCGACGGGTCGATCGCCGGCCTGGGAGGCTGCCCGTACGCTTCCACGAATGAACGCCGCGCGCCGGGCAACATCGCGACGGACGCGCTCGTGCGCACGATCGAACGTGCCGGCTACGAAACGGGCGTGGACCACGAACAACTCACCGAGGCCGCGGCGTTCGCCAGGAGCATTGTCGACGGTTCGCGTGATCGAGAACCGGAGGCCGACGCGTGATCCGCGTGGACACACTCGACAACGGACGCGTGACCGCCCTTGTGCTCAACCGGCCCGACCGGCGCAACGCCCTGACGCCGGAGGGACTCTCCCGGCTCGCCGACGCCGCCCGCGCCGCGGCAGACACATCGCGCGCCCTGGTGCTCGCGGGCGAGGGCAGGGTCTTCTGCGCCGGGTTTGATCTGACGCTCTGCCGCGAGTCTCCCGACGGAGCGGTCATGCGAGAATTGCTGCGTGCCCTTTCGCATGTGGTGCGAACGCTCCGAAACCTGCCCATCCCCGTCGTGGCCGCCGCACACGGCGCCGCGATCGCCGGCGGGTGCGCGCTGCTCGGCGGCGCCGACATCGTCGTGACCGACATGCACGCGAAGCTGGGCTACCCCGTCCTTCCCCTGGGCGTCTCCCCAGCCGTGAGCGCTCCCTTCCTTATGCCCGCCGTCGGCAGCGGTCCGGCGCGCGAGCTGATGCTGAATCCAGCACTCATCACCGGCTCTGACGCGTACGAGATGGGACTCGCCCACGAACTCGTGCAAGAGCCCGGCGACGTAGCCGCTCGCGCCCAGCAGATCGCATCGGAGCTGGCGGACAAGCCCGCCGTCGGTCTGGCCGCGACCAAGCGCCTGCTCAACCGGCTCGACCGCACCGATTCCGACGAGATTGCACGCGAGGCCCTCGACGTCTCGCTCGCGCTCACCGGCGGCGATGAAGAACGACGCCTGCTCCCCGCAGGCTGGGCAAGGAGATCAACGTGAGCACACTGGCCACGCTCGACATCGACGGGCGCACGGCGCGGCTGACGCTGAATCGGCCCGACGCACGCAACGCGCTCTCCATCGATCTGCTCCAGGCTCTGCACGCGCGCGTTGATGAGCTCGCCAATCAGGACGGCGTCTCCGTCCTGGTTCTCACCGGCGCGGGCAAGTGCTTCTGCGCCGGCATGGATCTCAAGGCCGTCCTGAACGATCCCGACGCGCCGACGACGCTGCTGCGCCTGCTCGCCGATGTTGCGATCAAGATCCGCGCCCTGCCCATGGCGGTGATCGCCCGTGTGAACGGGGCGGCGATCGGCGGCGGGTGCGGACTCACGTGCGTCTGCGATTTCTGCGTCACACACGCCGACGCGAAGATGGGCTTCCCCGAGGTTGACCTCGGCCTGTGCCCCGCGGTCGTGGCGCCCTGGCTGGTCCATAAGATCGGCGCGGGTCGAGCCCGGGCGATTCTGCTCCGCGGCGGCGTGATGTCCGGCCGGCAGGCGCATGACGCGGGCATTGCCTCGCACCTCGCCGACTCGCTCGAACAACTCGACGAGACTGTGGACGAGTTGTCGTCGAGCCTGGCGGCCGGCGGCCCGGGCGCCCTGGGTGCGACCAAGTCACTGCTCAACCGACTCGACGGTTCTCTGGACCGCGACATCGCCCGCCACGCCGCCGACCTGTCCGCCCGGATCCTCGCTTCAGATGAGGCCCAGCGGGCGCTGAGAGCGCGATTCGGCACAGACTAGAAACACTACGAACAAACTGCGCACAAAAGCGCACGAATCCGCACCCCGGCTATACTCTCCTCGGTGGCAAATCGACGCTGGAAAGGGCGGTTGTGATCCGTCGATCATGGCCTGAACGCTGGTTTCTACGACAGGGCTGCGGATGCTCACGGACACGCTCCCAATCGAGATTTCCCAAGACGGGGTGCTCCCGGGCTGTGTCACCGTCACCCTCGAACAGCCGGGGCGAGCCGTGGTCGTCCTGGACCATGACCTGATCCGCCGCCTGGACGCGACGCTTCGGAGCGTGCCGCGCGACGCGGCGGGGCTGATCCTCGCCTCAGCCAGCGAACGGTCCTTTGTCGCCGGGGCCGATCTGAAGTCGATCAGCGAATGGGACGACGAACACCTCGTGGCCTACCTGCGGTACGGATCGGAGGTGTTCGGGATTTTGACGGATATGCCTTTCCCAACCGTCGCAGCGATCAACGGGGCTGCCCTGGGCGGCGGGCTCGAGCTGGCCCTCCACTGCGACGGGCTCGTGGCCGCACCTGCGCCGAGCGGCAAGCCGTACCCGATCGGGCTGCCCGAAGCAGGCCTGGGTCTTTGTCCCGGCTGGGGCGGATCCAACATGCTGCCGGCGCGAATGGACCCCGCCCAGGCGATCGAACTCGCGGCACGGGGCGTCCCGCTCAAGTATGACGCCGCCGTCGACGCCGGGCTCTTCGACGCCGTCGCCGACAACCCATCCGATCTGCACGCCGCGGCGGAACAGTGGCTGGCTTCACGGGCGCAGACCCCGACCCAGCGCGACGGCGCGCCCGCGCGGTGGATCGGTCGGCCGACCGTCGCCGCCAACGTCCTCGCCGCGCTGGACCGCGTGCGACCGGACCTGCCCGACACCGACGCCGCACGCGCCGTGGCCGATTCCATCGACGCCGGGCTCACCTCCGGGTGGTCGGCCGGCCTCGAGTGCGAGCAGCGGCGCCTGATGAAGCTGAGGAACACGCAGACCGCCCGCGACGCGATCAGCGCGTTCTTCGAACGCTCAGCCAAGAAGTAAGACACCCTCGGTCGTCGCCCGTTCCACCGCGACGCCGACAGGAAGCACGGAGCAGACTATGGCCGACCTCAAAACCATGAAGGGCATCACCGAGAAGGACCGCAAACTGATCGAAGAGGCCGAATCGCTCATCGGCCCCGAGCCGTCGTCCATGGGGTTTGTGAAGAATCTGTTCTGGGGAAACATCCGCGAGGATCTCGTGTTCCCCTACCCCGAGGTTGATTCGGAAGAGACCGCGCGGTGCGACCAGCTCATCGCCGAACTGGACGAATACCTCCGCAACGAGCACCCCTCCGCGCTCATCGACCAGGAGCAGGAGATCCCGGGCTGGGTCATCAGACGACTGTTCGAGATCGGGGTGCTGGGCATGACCATCGGCAAGGAGTTCGGCGGGCTCGGGCTGGGCATCACCAGCTACAACCGCGTTCTCGAACGCATCGGCATGTATTGCGGCTCCACCGCCGTCATGGTCTCCGCGCACCAGTCCATCGGGTGCAAGGCCATCATGCTCTTCGGAACCGAGGAGCAGAAAAGACGCTGGCTGCCGCACCTTGCCTCCGACTGGCTCAGCGCCTTCTGCCTGTCCGAGCCCAACGTGGGGTGCGACGCCGGCAGCCCGGAGACGCGCTGCGAACTCTCCGACGACGGCGAGTATTACATTCTCAACGGCGAGAAGAAGTGGGCCACGTCGGGCGCCCTGGCCGGCCTGTTCACCGTCATGGGAATGCAGACCATGAAGGACGGCAAGAAACGTGTCACCGCCGTCGTCTGCACACCGGACATGGAAGGCATCGACATCTACCAGAAGAACCGCTCCAAGTGCGGCATCCGCGGCACGTGGCAGGCCCGCATCCGCTTCACAAATGTCAGGATTCCGAAGGAAAACCTGCTCCACGAGGAGGGCCGCGGACTCCACGTCGCCCTCGTCTGCCTGAACTTCGGTCGCTGCACGCTCTCGGCCGGCATGCTCGGCGGCGCCCGCGCCGCCATGGATCAGGCCGGCAAGTGGTCCCGCACACGATACCAGTTCCAGAGGCCGCTGTCGGACTTCGAGCTTGTCAGAGCGATGCTGGCCCGGATGTCCGCGTACTGCTACGCCTGCGACGCCGTCCTGTACGCCACCACCGGATTCCTCGACCGCAACGACGAGGACATCATGGTCGAGACGGCCATCTGCAAGGTCTTCTGCTCCGAGCTGGGCTGGCGCGTCGTCAACGATGCGATGCAGATCATGGGCGGCGAGGGGTACATGACCGAGAATGAGCTGGAACGCATCTTCCGCGACAGCCGCATCAACCTCATCGTCGAGGGCGCCAACGAGGTCATGCAGTCGTTTATCTTCGCCTACGGCGCCAAACAACTGGCCGAGCAGATGCTCGGTATCCAGAACGCCGTCGCCTGGGACGCCGACCAGGGCGTGATCGGGAACCTGGCCAGGATCTCCCGGAACATGCTTCGGCCTCGAATCGTCCGGGCCGCGTTCCCGCTCGTGATCGAGCTGTACCTGGGCGTGCGCCGCAAGGCGCCGCGGCTGAATCGGGTTCATCCGTCCCTGGCCCCGCAGGCCAAGCAACTCTGCACGCTGGTTCGCGAGCACAGCCACCACTTCAAGCAGGCCTCGAGGCTCTACAAAGAGAAGATCCTCGAATATCAGGTCGTGCAGGCGCGCCTCGCCGACAACGCGATCTGGATTCACGGCTACGCCTGCACGCTGGCCAAGCTGGACCGTGACATCCGTCGAGGGGTTGACGGCGTGGAGTTCGAGCGCGACCGCGCCGCTGCCATGCACTTCTTCAATCTCGCTGAGGAAGAGGTCCACCGCAACATCCGCGGGATCTACGAGAACTCAGACGCCTCCATGCGGAGCACCGCCGCCTCGGTCATCGCCTTCATCGACGGCCAGCCCGACCGGGACTTCATCGTCCCGGAACGCTCCCCGGTCGCGATGGGCAAGGGCCGGACGCCCATAAACAGCGGCGTCAAGCAGTTCCCCGGTGACACGGCGTCGGCCTCGCATCAGTCGGCACCGAGCGCCTGACAAACGCGTACACTGACACCGCCCGAAGCAGACGCCGACACCCGGACCCAACCGCGAAGGAGTACGCGGACATGCCACGCAGGACCGTCTACGAAGCCAAAGTCGAGTTCGTCCAGATCCTGGACGAGGACGGCGGCTTTGACGAAAAACTTGGCAAGGATCTCATCTCCGACGAGCAGGTCGTCGCGCTCTACGAGCACATGGTCACCTGCCGCGAACTCGATGAGATCGCGTTCAAGCTGCAGCGCTCCGGACGCATGGGCACATTCCCGCAGAACAAGGGGCAAGAGGCCGCCGCCATCGGCACCGCCCATGCGCTCATAAAGGGCACCGACTGGCTCGTGCCGTGCTATCGCGAGAACGCCGCACTGTTCATGCACGGGCTCCCCATGCACTACATCCTGCTGCACTGGATGGGCGACGAGCGCGGCAACGAGATCCCACCGGGCGTCAACATCACCCCCCTGTGCATCCCCATCGGAACACACATGCTCCACGCCGCGGGCATCGCCTACGCGAGCAAGCTGAGAAACGAGGGACGCGTTGTGGCGACGTTCTTCGGCGACGGCGCCACCAGCGAGGGCGACTTCCACGAGGCCATGAACTTCGCCAGCGTTTTCCAGGCGCCCATCGTCTTCCTCTGCCAGAACAATCAGTGGGCCATCTCGGTCCCACGCGAATCCCAGACCGCGTCGGAGACCTTCGCGCAAAAAGCCATCGCCTACGGCATGCCCGGCACACAGGTGGACGGCAACGATCTCTTCGGCGTCTACAAGGTGGTGAAAGAGGCTGTCGACCGCGCCCGCGACGGCGGCGGGCCAAGCCTCATCGAGGCCGTCACCTACCGCCTCGGCGACCACACCACCGCCGACGATGCGCGGCGCTACCGCGATCAGGCGGAACTCGACGCCTGGCTCGCCAAGGATCCGCTGATTCGACTGCGGAAATACCTCGAAACCAACGATCTCTGGGACGACCAGATGCAGACCGAGCTCGACGAGAAGGCCAAGGTCATCGTCCGCGAGGTCGTCAAGACCGCCGAGGGGATCGAGAGCCCCGCGACCGAAGACCTCTTCAATTACACCTTCGCGAATCTGCCCGACGGCATCATCACGCAACGCGATACGCTCCGGACCGCCTCGATCGGCCAGAATCCGGCTCAGATCGGACTGCGAACACAACGACAGAACGCCTGAGCCGCAACGGACAACCACCATGGCCAACCTGACACTCGTACAGTCAATCAACCTCGCGCTCGCACAGGAGATGGAAGCGGACGACAGCATCGTCCTGCTCGGCGAAGACATCGGGATCAACGGCGGCGTGTTCCGCGTCACCGATGGACTCCAGAAGCGCTTCGGCAACGACCGCGTGATCGACACGCCGCTGGCCGAGTCCGGCATCATGGGCTTCTCCGTCGGGCTCGCCATGGCCGGCATGAAACCGATCCCCGAGATCCAGTTCGAGGGCTTCCTCGGGCCGGCGTACGACCAGCTCGTCAATCACGCCGCACGCTTCCGGACGCGCACGCGGGGCGCTCTCACTGTTCCGCTCACCGTCCGTGTGCCGGTCGGCGGCGGCATCCACGCGCCCGAGCTTCACTCCGACTCGCCCGAGGCGATCTATGCCCACCATCCCGGGCTCAAGGTGGTCATGCCCGCAACGCCCTACGACGCCAAGGGCCTGCTCATCTCCGCCATCCGCGATCCCGATCCCGTCGTGTTCTTCGAGCCCAAGCGCGTCTATCGCTCCTTCCGCGAGGAGGTCCCCGAGGACGAGTACACCATCGAGATCGGCAAGGCCAAGGTCGTCAGCGAGGGCACGGACCTGACTGTTGTGACATGGGGGGCCTCCCTGTTCCAGTGCCTCGAAGCGCTTGACGAGCTGCCCGAGGACATCTCCGTCGAACTCATCGACCTGCGCTCCATCTACCCGTTCGACGCCGAAGCCATCATCGAGTCCGTGCGCAAGACCGGGCGATGCGTGGTCGTGCACGAGGCACCGTTGACGGCCGGTTTCGGCGCCGAGATCTCGTCGCAGATCCAGGAGCACTGCTTCTTGTACCTCGAGGCCCCGGTCCAGCGCGTCGCGGGCTTTGACACCGTGATGCCGTACTACAAGCTCGAACTCGACTACCTCCCCGAGGCGCCGCGCATCAAGTCCGCGATCGAGGAGTGCATGGCCTATTGATTCGCGCCCGCCGCCAGCCCCGCGGCGATTTCAGGAACCAGCAAAGGAGATCTGCGGCAGACAGGCGAACACATTGCTCGACCGAGCCCCACCGCCCGAATCGGCGGCGCCAAAGCCGCGTGCAACCCATGGCCCACGCGACCTCATCAAACCCGAACGAATTCATCCTGCCCGACCTCGGTGAGGGCGTGCACGAGGCCGAACTCAAGGAATGGCGCGTCAAGGTCGGCGACCACGTCGATGAGCACGAGACCCTCGCGGAGATGGAGACCGACAAGGCCCTGGTCGAGGTGCCCAGCCCGCGCACCGGCGTCATCAAGTCGCTCCACGGCGAGCCGGGCGAGATCCTCATCGTCGGCAGCACGCTCGTCACCTATGAACCCGATGACAACAGCCGGACCGACGAGCGCCCGAAATCCAAGCGAGCCTCGAAAAGAGCGCTCTCAAAGAAATCGGCCGCCGGCGCGAATGCACATGAAGACGCCGGCACCGTCGTGGGCGCAGTCCCGGGCGCGGCTGCCGGTGTCTCTGCCGCCCCAGGAAAGACGCTCGCGACACCAGCCGTCCGACGCCTCGCACGCGATCTCGGCATCGAGATAAACTCGCTCACGGGGACCGGGATCGGCGGCCGGGTGACGGAGAAAGACGTCCGCGCCGCCGTCACCGGCCAAGCCGCCCCGCCCCGCCCGGCCGCACGCGCCGAACCCGCCGGGGTCATCGCCCCGCCCGCGCACGCCATCCCGACCCCGCCGCCGGTAAAGATCCCCCCGGGTGAAGCCGTCGTGCGCATCCCCTTCCGCGGCGTCCGTCGGAAGATCGCGGCCCGCCTGCGCCAGAGCCTCGACAACGCCGCGCATTTCTACGTCATGGACGAGGCCGACGCGACCGCGCTCGATGCGCTGCGCAAGAACCTCGGGTCGGCCAGCGGCGAGAAGGTCAGCTTTCTCCCGTTCGTCGCCAGCGCCATCAGCCGCGTGCTCACCGACGACCGCTTCCGCGCCATGAACGCCGTCGTCGACGATGCCAACGAAGAGATCGTCCAGCACCGCGCCGTGCACATGGGCATCGCCGTGGACACCGACGCCGGCCTTATGGTCCCCGTCATCCGGGACTGCGATGCCCTTGGCGTGCTCCAGATCGGCCGCGAGGTCGCCCGAATCTCCGCCGCCGCCCGCAACCGCTCCATCCCCCGCGACCAGCTCGTCGGCTCCACGTTCACCATCAGCAACGTCGGGTCGCACGCCGGTCGATACGCCACGCCCATCATCAATTATCCCGAGGTCGCCATCATCGCCATCGGCCGTGCACGCGACGGGATGGTCTTCAACAACGGCTGGTTCAGGGTCGGCACGCTCCTGCCCCTCAGCCTCGCGTGCGATCACCGCGTGGTCGACGGCGCCATCGCCGCCAGCGCCCTCGCCCAGATCATCCGGCTCCTCCAGGATCCCGAGCAGTTACTCGCGCCCGCGCGTCAATAGACTCGGTCGCTCAGACTTCGACGAGCCTCGCCGTCGATCAACGGTGCCCCATCGCGCTCTTGGACGCCTCCCAGTACCGCCGCGCCTGCTCGACCGCCTCGCACAGGACGCTCCCGGCCGGGTACTTGCCCTGGCCGTCGCGCCGCCCGGCGTCACGCCCCGTCATGATCGAGATCGCCTCGTGAATCGTCGATGCCGGGCACACCGAAAACGTGCCCGCCCGCACCGCGTCCACCACATCGTGCCGAACCATGACGTCCCCCGCTGTTGATTCCGGGATGATCACCCCCTGCGTGCCCGTGAGCCCGAAGTCGCTGCACACGTCGAAGAATCCCTCGATCTTCTCGGTGACGGCTCCCACGGCCATCAGCTTGCCCGTCTGGTCGATCGCCCCGGTCATCGCGATATCCTGCCGCAGCGCGATCCCCGTGAGCGCGCTGAGCAGGCAGCACATCTCCGCGCCCGAGGCCGAGTCGCCGTCGATCCCGCCGTAGCTCTGCTCGAACGCGATCGATGCGTCGAACGCGAGCGGATGGTCGGTCTGCAGAAGCGTCCGCAGCAGCCCGGACAGGATATAGAACCCCTTGGTGTGGATCGAGCCGCTCAGGTCCGCCTCGTGCTCGATGTTCACGACGCCCGCTGTGCCCGGGCCGATGGTGGCGGTGATGCGTTGCGGAAAGCCGTAGGTCAACGGCCCGGCCTGGATCACCGCCAGCCCGTTGATCTGCCCCACCGCCGTTCCCGACATGGTCACATCGATCGTCCCGATGTGCATGAGCTCTCGGAACTTTCGGGCCGGGAGGTCGGCGCGCCGCCGCGTCCGCCGAACCGCCTCGCGAACGTCCGCGCCGGTGACTGTCACCTCGCCGTTCTCTGAAGCGACGAAGGCCGCCTCTCGCGTGATGTCCAGAAGCCGGCCGAACCGCGTCGTCAGCTTTCCGTTCTTCGCCGCGATCCGCGCCCCATGCTCGACCAGCTCCGCGACGGCCGATCGATCCAGCGCCGCCAGCCCCTCTTCCTTCGTCACCCGCGCCAGCACGCCCGCGTAGTGTGCGATCCCCGCGTCATCCCGATCGATCACGCTGTCGAAGTCCGCCAGCACCTTGAACAACTCCGGGAAGTCCGGATCCAGCTGGTCCAGCGCGTAATACAACCCCGAGTCGCCGAGCAGAATCACCTTCACGTTCAGCTCGATCGGCTCGGGCTTGAGCGTCGAGGCCATCCACGGCGTCATCATCTCCGACGGCACGATTTCCGCGCGCCCGCACCGCAACGCGCGCACGAGCATTCGCCAGGCCCCGGGCTCGGCGAGCAGATCGCGCGCTTCGATCAGCAGATATCCGCCGTCCGCCCGGAGCAGCGAGCCCGCCCGGATCATCATGTGATCCGAGTGCGCCGCCCCGCTCGCGCCCACGCGCTGGTCGATCGATCCGAGCAGGTTGCGAAGGGTCGGCGAGGTCTCCACCACCACCGGACACTCCGTCCCCGCCTCGTGGTCCACCACCGGGTTCACCCGGTACAGCCGCGAGAAGTCCACGTCCTTTTCCAGCGCCTCCATGCGGTGCTTGCACAGATCCTCCACGATGTCGTCGAGAAATCGGCCCACCCGCTCCTGGGGGAAATGCTCCCGGATCGGCCCCATCAGCCGCGCCAGGATCGAGCGCACCTGGTTTCGAACCATCTCCCGCGTCCGCTCCATGTGCTCGTTGCGCAGGCGCTCGACCTCGCGCGAGATCTCCTCGAAACCGCGCATGAACGACTGGATCCGCTTCTGGGTCTCGTCGTGCTGTTCCTCGGTCACCTGCCCCGTCTCGCGCAGGTGCTGGTAGACGTCCGGCGGGATCGGCTTGCCGTCCACGATCGGCAGGATCGCCGTCTGCACCATCGACCCCGCGTTCACCTGCACCAGCCCGAGCCCCGCCTTGGCCAATTCCTCCTCGAAGGGCTTGGTCGCCGTCGCGATCTGCGCGTGCGACTCCTCCTCCAGGGCTGCCCGCCCTGCGCGCAGCGCGTCCGTCTCCAACGCCTGCTTCAGATCCCGTTGCACGAACTCCGCCACCTCGTCCATCATGCGCGCCAATGCCCGCCCGCGCCCTCGCGGCAGCGTCAGCAGCGCCGGCCGGTCCGGATTCTTGAAGTTCCGCACATAGCATCGATCCTTCGTCTCGGGGCACGAGGGCTTGATCTCCTCCATCAGCCGCTTGAGCAGCGTCATCCGCCCCGTCCCGGTCAGCCCGCGCACGAAGACGTTCTGGCCCGGCGCCGCTGTCGCAAGCCCGAATCGCAAGGCCTCCATCGCCGTGTCCTGCCCGACCACGCCGGCGATCGGCTCCACCTCCGCCGTGGTCTCGAACCCGAGCCGACCCGGGTCGCACCGCCACCGCAACTGCTCGGGCCCCATCGGCCGACCACCGCCCTGTTCGTCCTGTGCGCTCATTCGTGACTCCTGACGCCCACGCGCCACCCGCATGGTACGGGCACACCAGTTGCGGCGTCGGTCCGCCGAACAAGCCTGGCCTGGCCGCAGACGCCGGCTCGGCAACCTTTGCGCCCCGCATCCCACACCCCCGCGGAGACGATCATGCACCCCCTGCTCTCCAATTGTGCCACACTGCTCGTTCCCCTCATCCCCGCTGTCGCGTGTGCGCAGCCTCAGTTCTCTGAACTGTTCATCAACCCGCCCGGCCCCGACCAGGGGTACGAGTCGATCGAGATCATGGGCGAGCCCGGCTATTCCATGGCCGAGTGCTGGATCATCGTCATCGACGGCAACAGGCCAAACCCCGGCGTCGTCCTGCAGCTGATCGACCTCAGCGGCGCCGCGATCGGCTCCAACGGGCTGCTGCTCGTCCGCGACGACCTGTCGATCGCGATCCTCCCCCCACCGGACCCGGAGACCACGCTCGTCCTCCACGATTTCGACCCCGATCTCATCAATTCCACACTGACGTTCGTCCTCGCCGCCGGCACGCCGTGGTTCGCACGCTCGTTCGATCTCGACTTCGACAACAACGGCGTGCTGGATTCGCCGCTGTTCATGACCGTCCACGACGCTGTCAGCTACTCCGACGGCGGCGCAAATGACTACGAGTACGCCGGGCAGCTCGACAACGGCGTCGAACTCGGCACGCACAGCGGGGCGGGTCGGGCATACACCCCCGATGCCATCTACCGCATCCTCGACGCCGCCGGAAGCTCGCTCACGTGGGCCGGCGGCGATGTCGTTGGGCCACTCGGCGGGCCGTGGACCTGGAATAACGACAAGTCGTTCGGCTTCGAGGCCGCGTGCCTCACCTCCGTCGCCACCATCGAGCTCGACCTGGGCTCGGAGAACTTCCGCTTCCTCCCCTACGCGGACTGCGACAGTTCCACAGGACCGGGCGTCCTGGACATTTTTGACTTTCTCTGCTTCATCGACGCCTTCGTGCGCGGCCTGTCCTACGCCTGCGATTGCGACACCTCGACCGGCCCTGAGGGGTGCGATATCTTCGATTTCCTTTGTTTTCAGCAGGCGTTCACCACCGGCTGCCGGTAGCATACCGAACGCATGGACGCTCCGCGGCCGCCTCCCACGCCGCTCCGCGCGTCGGCGGTATGCGATCCCCCGGCGGGCAACTTGCTCGCCCAACCGGCCCCGGTGATCGTTCACACCCGTGCCGAAGCGGCGCATGAAAAACGGAACGGGCCTCGGTTCGCGAGACCCGTTCCGCGGGAT
>JADFOF010000059.1 GCA_022563015.1 Planctomycetota bacterium | reverse complement strand
ATTGAAATCGCTCTAAGCGCGGTCGGTGAGTTGGACCCCCCACTGGCGTGGGGGGCTCTGTGGTGCGCGAGGGTTGCGGCGAGCGGATTGTGGGCGCGGTTCGCCTACGCTGAGGCATGCGTTTTCGGTTTCTGGGGACCGGGACCTCGTCGGGCGTTCCCGCGATCGGGTGCGGGTGCGAGGTGTGCACGTCGGCCGACCCCTGCGACCGGCGGCTGCGCACCAGCGCGACGGTCGAGTTCACGGACCGCGACGGGCGCGAGCGCGTGATCCTGATCGACGCCGGGCCGGACCTGCGTGCGCAGTCGCTCGCGGCCGGGCTCTCGCGGCTGGACGCGATCGTGTTCACGCACAACCACGTGGACCACACGTGGGGGCTGGACGAGGTTCGGCGCTTCAACGCGGTGATGCACTCGCCGATCGACGTGTTCGCGGACGAGCGGACGATGGCGTTTCTGCGCGGCGTGTACGCGCACATCTTCGACAAGCACAAGAACGTGAACGACAGCTTTGTGGCCACGCTGATCGCGCGTGTGATCGATCCGGCGCACGCGTTCGAGCTGTACGGGATCCGGTTCACGCCGATTCCGCTGCTGCACGGCGGGCTGCCGATATTGGGGTTTCGGATCGAGTCGGCCCGGGGGGACGGCGACGGCGTGTTCCCGCTGGCGTACTGCACGGACGTGTCGGGGATCCCGCCCGAGTCATGGCCGTTGCTCGAGGGGCTCGGGACGCTGGTGCTGGACGCGCTGCGGATTCGGCACCACCCGACGCACTTCAACCTGGAGCAGGCGGTCGGTGTGGCCGAGCGTGTGGGAGCCGGCCAGACATGGTTCATCCACATCGCGCACGAGATGGGGCACGCGTCGACCAACGCGGGGCTGCCCGCGGGGATGGCGCTGGCGCACGACGGGCTGGTGCTGGGGACGGTCGGCGGGGCGTCGGGCGCGTGAAAAAACGGATCCGGCGCGCCTTCAGATCAGATGTTGCCTCGAGATGCGTGTGGGACGCCGAGTCTGAGTCCGCGAAGGCTCGGATATCCCCGATGACCTCCATACGCGCGCGATCCGAGCCTTCGCCCTCGGCGGGCTCAGACTCGGCGTCCGTTCAGGTGTGAACGCGACGCGTTGATTGAAACCGCTCTAACCCCTCGTTCTGCGCGGGGGCTCTGAGGGAGGGGGACTGCTTTTCCGGGGCGATGGGCGATCCTACCATCCCAACCCATGGCACAGATCCGCGAAATCAAGAAGCGTCTCAAGGCGGTCGGCAACATCCGGCGCATCACCAAGACCATGCAGATGATCGCCACCAGCAAGTTCGCCCGGGCCCAGCAGCGCGCCACCGCGACCAAGCCGTACACCGAGGGCGTGTTCGGGCTGGTGACAGAACTCGCGGCGACGGCGGGAAATCTGGAGCACCCGCTGATCGACGGCCCGGTGCAGCGCCAGGACAAGGAGCTGACGCTGGTGTTGACCTCTGACCGCGGGCTGTGCGGGTCGTACAACTCGTCGGTGCTGCGGCTGGCGCTTCGGCACCTGCGCGGCAGCGCGGCAGCCCGGGACGGCGACCTGGAGCTGGTCGGCAAGAAGGGCGTGAACTTTCTCAGGTTCAACCAGATGACGCCGAGCACGCACCACACGCAGTTCGGCGACACCCCGCACTACGACGAGGTCGCGCGGCTGGCGCAGGTCTACATGGACCGGTTCACCGCCGGGGAGGTGTCGGCGGTGCGGGTGGTGTACATGCGGTACGTGTCGGCGGGCCGACAGCGGGCGGAGGTTTTGCAGCTGCTGCCGCTCAAGCCCCCGGCGGCGCAGGAGAAGAGCGGCGTGGATTCGGTGTACGAGTTCAGCCCCGAGGCGGGCGAGCTGCTGGACGGTCTGCTGCCCGAGGCGGTCAAAGCGACGCTGTTCCAGTGCTTCAACGACGCGGTGGTGTCCGAGCACGTGGCGCGGATGGTGGCGATGAAGGCCGCGACCGACAACGCCGGCAAGATGGGCAAGGCGCTGGCCCGCAAGTTCAACCGCGCCCGGCAGGCGCGGATCACGACCGAGCTGACGGAGATCATTTCCGGCGCCGCGGCGCAGGAGTAGGCGACGTGTCATGCGCGGGCGTCGCCCGCAACGAGGCACGACCAGCAGGATCCGCTCCGATACGAGGCACGACCGGGAGGGAGTGCTCCGATAGTGCCCGCGCGGAACGGGGCGTCGAGATCCCCACACGACGCCGAGTCTGAGTCCGCGAGGGCTCGGATATCCATGGTGACGCACGCGATCCGAGCCTTCGCCCGAAGCGGGCTCAGACTCGGCGTCCGGGTTCAGACTCGGCGTCCGTTCGAGTGCGGTCGCACACGCGATGATTGAAAGCGCTCCAGATTACGAGCCGCCGTCGCCAGCGGGGGCGTTCCGGTCGTCGGCCTCGGACTTCGATTGTGTGACGACGACCTCGATGCGGTTCTCTTGGGTGTGGAACGAGCGGAACGCGCGGACGACTTCGTCGGCGGTGAGCCGCTGGAACGCCTCGGGATCTTCCAGCACGACGTCAAGGTCGGTGCCTCGGTAGTCCAGCTCCGCGAGCGTCCTGGACCAGAACGTGGGCGTGCGCATCTGTTCTTCGAGGCGCGTGGCCAGCTTTTTCTTCGACCGGGTCATCTCTTCGGGGGTTGGTCCGTCGGCGGCGAAATCGTCGAAGATCGTGTTTATGGCGTCAATGAGCTCGTCGGCCCTGTCAGGATCGGTGAATGCTGCTGCGAAGAAGAGCCCGAAGCCCGGGTAGACGACGCCGACGCCAGACGACGCCGACGGGTTGTACGCCAATTGCTCGTCTTCGCGCACGATGTCGAGAAGGCGAGCGGTGAGGACGTCCGCGGCCATGGTCATGCGCCGTCGGTTGGGTGTATCGTTGCGGTCGCAGTTGTAGAAGCCGGCCAGGGCGATGGCCTGTTCTGACTCGGTGGGAATCTCGCGTCTGAGGACGCGTGGGCCGACGGGGCGCTCGATGCATCGCTGGTCGGCGAACGTGTCGGGGGTGATCCTGGGTCGGGTCGGGACGGTGCCGATGTAATCGCGCACGAGCTCGAGCGCGGTCTGGCGGTCGATGTCGCCGACGATGGCCACCTCGATGGGCCCCTGTGCGATGATGCGGTCGAGCCAGGCCTGGGCGTCGTCGCGCGTGATGGAGGCGATGCGCGGCTCGTCCAGAGCGGCGAGGGGGTTGTTGCCGTCGGGAAAAACCGCGTCCCAGAAGATTCGTCCGAACAGCGCGCCGGGGCTGGTCTTGGCGAGGTTGAGCAGAAGGAACTGCCCGGCTTTCCACCTATCGAGAGCGGCCTGCTCGACCCATGGCTCTGTGAGCATGAGATGCGCGAGCTGCAGGCCGTGCTCCAGCTCGTCCGGGGCACCGGTGACGACGATGGAGAGCGCGTCGCTGGTGGCACTGCCTCGCACGCTGACCTGGGCGCCGGTCATGAGGTCGCGGACGTCGGTGGAGGAGAGCGAGCGAGTGGCCGGCCGCGACCATGCGCGGGCCGCCGCGAGCGAAACGCCTCGATTCTCCGGTTTTTCCTCGATCTGCCCGCCGGCGAGGGTGATGGTGACGAAGACCTGGTCCTTGCGGGTGTCCATGAAGCGGTGGTGGACGCGGACGTTGTTGCCCAGCCACGCGGAGGTGACCTCCGCGGCCAGGTGCTGGTCGATCGCGACGACCTTGCCACCCTCGGGGCGGTCGGCCATGAAGCGCGTGGCCGATTCGGTCTGT
This sequence comes from Planctomycetota bacterium, assembly GCA_022563015.1. Classification (GTDB taxonomy): domain Bacteria; phylum Planctomycetota; class Phycisphaerae; order Phycisphaerales; family UBA1924; genus JADFGU01. The sequence continues at coordinate 8,667 of JADFOF010000059.1, read as the reverse complement.
TCGAGCGGCTCTGGGAGGACCGAGATCGCGTCGCGCCCCAGGGCGAGCAGCTGCTCCTCGGTGGGGACGCCGGCGCCCGAGGGCGTGAGGAGGACGAAAGCGACAGCGTCGGTGGCGAAGGTCTCGGCAAACGACGCGGAGACCTCGTTGGGCGTGATCGAAGGAACGTACCGCTCGAACAGCTCCAGGCGCTGGGCGGGTGAGAGAATGGGCCGGCCCGCGGCGATGGCGCTGTTGTACGAGGCGAGAAGCCTCGAGGACGGCACGGTGCCCGCGGTGCGCTCGTCGAATCGGACCTGGGCCAGCATCTCGCTCCTGGCGGCGTCGATCTCCGAGGCGGCGAACCCGTGCAGCCGGGCGCGTTGCAACTCGGTGGCGATCTGTCTCAGCGACGCGCGCCACGAATCGGGCTCGCCGCGCGCGGTGAGCTGCGTCCACCGGATGGCGTTGGCGAAGTCTCTGGCTGAAGCGCCGCCGGTGAGGAAGGCCGCGTCGCCCGCGTCGATAATCGCGCCGAGGCGCCGGTTGAAGGCGAACTGCCCGAGGCGTTCGACAAGATCGCGGCGCAGGGCCTGCTCGTCGGTTGCCGGGGCTCGCGGCGGCCCCACGCGGTGGATCCCGATCTCGGAGGCGACCAGCTCCGGATCGGTGACGACGATCGCCCGGTGGGCGGGGTAGGGCTTGACGGCGGGATCCTGATCCGTGGGCCTGGGCGTGCGCTCACCGCGCGAGAAGTGGCGCTTGATGAGCGCGAGCATGTCGTCCGGATCCGCGTCGCCGACGACGATGAGCGTCATGTTGGAGGGAACGTACCAGCGGGTGTAATAGTCGGTGAACTGCGGGCGCTGCATATTGCGCAGCCGCTCCTCGGTGCCGATGGGCAGACGCAGTCCGAAGATCGAGCCGGGGGCGATGCGCTCGAGCATCTTTTCCGTGGCCCGCTGCTGACCGCCCTCGCGGGTGCGCTTCTCTTCGAGGATGATCTGCCGTTCGGCGTCGATCTCGTCTTCGAGCAGCAGCATTCCGAAGGCGGCGTCGGCGAGGAAGAGCATGCCGGCGTCGAGTGTCTCGATGTCGTTCTCGGGCAGCTGGATCTTGTAGGCGGTGTGATCGAAGCCGGTGTGCGCGTTCTGGTGTCGGCCGAAGGTGAGCCCCATGTCCTCGAAGTGCTCGCGGAGGGTGCCGGGAGGGAAGTGCTCGGTGCCGTTGAACGCCATGTGCTCGAGGTAGTGGGCCACGCCCCGCTGCTCGTCGGTCTCGTTGAGCGACCCGCTGGAGACGTGCAGCCACATGGTCACGCGGGCGGGCGGCTCCCAGTGCTCGCGGATGACGTAGGAGAGCCCGTTGTCGAGTTCGCCGACGATCAGCTCGGGGTCGGTCGGCAGGGGCTGGGCGAACGCGGGGATCGCCAGAACAACCCACGCGATGACTGTGCAGCAAGGCTTCATCCAATCACTCCTGCAACGGCGCCTCGGCCCCGGTGTAAACGATACCGCCGACGGGCCGACGTGTTGCAGCCGGCACCGGGCACGGACGATAGGCGGGTGCGGCATGGTCACGGCATGGTCACTGCGTGGCGGGTTCGGCGATCAGGTCGCACAGATGCCGACAGCTTTTTCCCTTGTCGAACCGGCCGGCGGTGATGCCCGCGATGGTGGTCTCGATCCGCGAGCGGACCTTGCCCAGGTCCAGGTCCGACAGCCCGATCGAGCCGCGCTGACCGGTGCTGAGCAGCCAGTATTCGGCCGAACCGGCGGGAACGGGCGGTGGTTCGGGTGCGTCGGGCTCGAAGTGGTACGGCAGTGCGAGCGCGTAGATGCCCAGCTGCAGGTCGGCCCTGGCGGGGGTGAGCCTGGTCTTGGTGGCGGCGCCGGTCTTGTAGTCGATGATGCGAAAGCCGGCGTCGGTCCGGTCGATGCGGTCGAGCTTGGCCTCGACGCGGTGGGTGACGCCGTCGGACACGAACGGGAACACGACCCGCGACTCCACCGCGAGCACGTGGTCGTGTGCGGAGTGCAGTGTGTGGAACGTCAGCCGGAGCTGGGCCTCGACCTGGGCGCGCATGGACTTCTCGATCGTCGCGTCGGACGGTGCGGTCTCGATCAGCGTGCGTCGGCCGATGTCGAGCATCTCGTCCAGCCCGGGGGTTGACGCGCCCGAGGCGTCGGCGTCCATCCATCGGCGATAGAAACGCTCCAGCGCAACATGGACGACCGTGCCGAGCTGCAACGCTGCGCTCGGCGATTCGGGCACGCGCAGCACGTACCTGGCGTAGTAGCAGCGCGGGCAGTCAAGGTACTGCTGGACGTGGGTGTAGCTGAGCCTGAGCGGGCCTTTCACCGGCTCGAACAACGGGCGGCTGACCGGGGCGGCGGTCGCCGCGGCGACCAGCGACTCGGCCCACTGCCCGAGCCCGATGCCGGCGGCCCAGTCGGGGGCGACCGCGTATTGCTGGACATGTGCGGCGACCGCCAGCCGGGCCGACGCCTCGCGCAGACGACCCGACAGCGCGTCCAGCGCCTCGGGGGTGATGTTGGGATCATCGGCGGCGTGGAGGGCGTCGGCGGCGGACGTGCGGGCGGTGTCTCGCGCCCGGTCGAGCACGTCCCGCTGGGCGTTGATGGTCTCGGGGCTCGGCGATTGGTCCGCGGGACGGCGCGGCGCGTCCGCGTCGTCGTCGATCGCTCGCACGACCTCGCTCAGCGTGGGATCCGCCGTGATCTCCTGGAAGAAATGGGTCGAGGCGCTGGGGCTCCTGGTCTTCCTGGTCAGCAGGACGAGGCGGCGCCTGGCGCGCGTGCAGGCGACATAGAAGACGCGGCGTTCCTCGGCGAGCCGACGCGCCTTGGCGTCGCGCGGGTCGCCCTGGCGCGGCACGAGCCCGTCGGGAAGATCGTCCGGCGGCGATCCCGAGGTGAGCGGGTAGCCGTGCCCGGGGCTGACGCGCGGCACGTACACCGTGTCGAACTCGAGCCCCTTGGACGAGTGCGCGGTGAGGAGTCGCACGGCGTCGACGGTGGGGTCGAAGCGGGCGTCCTCTTCGCTGTCGCCCTCGACGCGGTCGCGCCCCGCGTCGCGCAGAGACTGGTCCTGCGCGTCGAGATCGTCGTAGTAGGACCGGAATGCGGCCAGGTCGGCCGGCGGGTCGAGCCGATCCATCCGATCGTGAACGAACCGCAACAGCGTGACGAGGTTTGCGACGCGCAGGGCCCGCTCGGGCGGCGCGAGCAGCTCGGCGAATGCGACGCCGGTCAGTGTGATGATGCGGAAGACCACGTCGTACGCCGGCGTGTGCGAGGCCAACTCGTGCAGTTCGTCGTACCGGGCGCTGAACGCCGCCAGGGCGCGGTGGTCGTCGGCGTGGCGCTTGAGGAACTGCACGAATGACGGGGTGCCCGGGCGCTCGTCCGGGTGTAGCGCAGCACGGGAGGATTCCGCCCGATGGCTTGATTCGAGCCGGGCCAGCTGCTGCGAGTTCATGGCCAGCGGGGGGCGAATGAGCAGTCGTCGCGCGGCGTGGCGGGCGTTGGGATCGACCAGCAGCTCGATCCAGGCCAGCACGTCCTTGACACCCGGATCGTCCGCGGCGCTGTGCCGACGGGCCGTCTGCACCGGGATCCCGCACACGCGCAGGGCCGACCCGATGCGGTCGAGATCGCCGTGGGTGCGAGCGATCACGGCCATGTCCTTGTAGTTTTCGCCGGCGTTTTGAGCCTCGGCGACCATCGCGGCGATCCGCACGCCGTCGTCGTGGTCGGCGGCTAATCGCACGCACTGGACGGGCGGCCCGTGCGGCTGATCGGCGCGGGCGGGAACGATCCGTTTGTCGGGCCTGAAGCGGTCGCGGGCACGGGCGATGACGCTGTTGGTGACGCTGATGAGCGCGTCGGTGGCGCGGTAGTTGTCGGTCAGCTCGACCGTCTCGTGCCCGCCCCAGATCGCGGCGAAGCGCTTGAAGGCCAGGTCGTCCGAGTCGCGGAAGAGGTAGATCGACTGGTCGTCGTCGCCGACGACGCACAGGTCCGTGGTCGGCGCCGGCGGCGCGACTCGGCGCAACAGCTCGATCTGCGAGAGGTTCACGTCCTGGAACTCGTCAACAACGACGTGGCGGATCTCGGCGTGGATGATGTCGGCCACGCGGGGCTGGTCCAGCAGCCGCGTCGCTTCCCCGATCAGATCCTCGTACGTGACCCACGATCGCGTGCGACACAGGGCGTTGAAGCGCTGGTACAGGCTGGCCAGTTCGGAAAACTCGTTGCGCAGGTGCTGCTGGCGGAGGCGTTCATCGCCGTCCCATTCGTCGGCGTCGATGCGCGCTTGCCACTGGTGCGAGAACTCGGCGCAGCGCGCGGGCGAGACCGCGTTGTTCTTGAAGCGGGCGATGCGGACGAGGGCCTCGTCGGCGATGACGGCCCAGCCGCGGGCGGCGGAAGCGTCGGAAAGCTCCAGCGACGCGATGACGCTTCGCATCGCGCGCAGCCGCTGCGCGGAGTCCATCAGCATCGGCTCGCGCGCGTAGCCGGCCAGATCGCGGAAGCGGAGCAATAGCCGCCGACCGAAGCCGTGAAACGTGAAGGCGTTGACGCGGTCGGCCGCGGGCCCGCCGATCATGGCTGCCAGCCGGCGCCTGAGCTCGTCCGCGGCGCGAACGGTGTAGGTGACGGCGAGGATGGAGGCGGGGTCGGCGCCGTCGTCCGTGATGAGCGAGGCGACGCGGTGGATGATGACGCGGGTCTTGCCCGTGCCCGGGCCGGCGAGGACGGCGATCGGCGCGCCGCGGTGGGCGGCTGCGCGGCGCTGGGCGTCGTTGAGCCCGGCCAGCGTATCGGTGGTCGCAACGGTCGCGTCGGTCATCGCGCCAGTTTATACCGGATCGAATTACACCGGATCATCGCTGCGCTTCGCCCGGGAATATATGTGCACCGCCATCGTGCCGTAGTCGCGTGTCTCCGGCCCCAGGGCGCCCTCGACGGAGAGGTCCGCGTCGAGGAACGTGGGCTTGGCGCTCGAGAGGCCGAACAGTCGCTCGAACTCGGCGTCCACCGACTCGTCGAGATCATCGGGCGACTCGACGACGATTTGCACATGGAGATTGTGCTCATCGGGGACAGGGGCGGGCGGCTCGATCTTGTGCAGCAGCGGGTGCGGCGTGCGGATCAGCGCGAACCCGTCCTCGGTCAGATGGTCGAGCAGGCGGGCCACCTGCGTGCGGATCCTCGCCCAGCCCTGCTCATCGCGGGCCAACTCGTACGGCGGATCCATGAAGATCAGGTCCACGCGCCGCGGGCATCGGTGCAGCACGGCCGGCCCGAGCGCGTCGGCGACGATCATCTCGCACTCGTCCTCGACGCCCAGATCGGCGATGTTGCGTTCGAGCACGTTGGCGATAGACCGGTCGCGCTCGACGAAGACAACTCGCGACGCGCCGCGGCTGAGCGCCTCGAGCCCGAACGAGCCGGTCCCGGCGAAGCAGTCCAGCACCACGGCGCCGTCGAGATTCCCTCGAAGCATGTTGAACAGCGACTCTTTCACGCGATCGGGGATCGGGCGCGTGGTGTCGGCGTCGCGCGGCGCATGGAGTCGCCGGGATCGGAATCGTCCCGAGATGATGCGCATGGGCGCGTCGATTGTAGCGCGTGCCCGGCCGATCACCGGCTTGGATGCATCACGCTCAGCGTGTCCACCGCGAAGCGCAAGAAGCGCGGCGCCGGAAGCCCGGTGACGACCTCCCAGAACGGCTGGTCGAACCCGTCGGGCATCCATCGGCTGAACTGCCCGGTGACGTCGCCGGCGTAGGCGTCGAGCGCCTCGGTGCCGACGAAGACGCTGCGGTGGATGAGCAGCAGATCGTCGCTGGCGTATTCGGCTTCGGCGGCGACGCCGGCGATCGCGTCCACAAGCCTCCCGAACAGCCCGCGGTCTGAATCGAGCAGCACGTCGGCGTCGTGCCAGATGTAGAAGCGGAAGCGGCTGGGTGGCGCCGGCCCGACCGGCTCGTGGGCGCGCAGGAGCGACGTGACGCCTCGGGGCCCGTCGATGCGCCGGTCCAGCGTCGGCCCGGTGAGCAGGCGTTCGAGCTGGTGGCAGAACGAATCCAGATTGGTGATGTACCGCCCGTAGAAGTTGCAGACCTCGGTGTCGGTCTGAGCCGCGAGGAACCGTCCCAGCGAGGTGGCGAAGTCCAGCCTCAGCCGGGCGTGGTTGGACCACGCGGCCAGGTGGTGCTCGTCGAGCAGGCGCATGACGTCGGGCTGCCAGCCCGAGCCGATGCCCGAAGGCGCTGATTGTCGCGCGAACGCGCTCATGGCCCCCCTGCCTCGCCCGTGCGGGCGATGCTCACAGACCGCAGGCGGCGGTCCTGCGACCGACACACCAACGGACCAGAATGACACGCAACCCCCCTCGGGCTCGTGTTCGAGGCTAAGTGTGACCCAAAGTTGTGCCCGCGTCCACCGAATCGCCCTCAGAATCAGCAATTCCGGAATATTCCGAGCCCTGCCGGCGGGCGGGGCGACGCTCGCCCCCTGCGGAGCCGAGGTTGGGCCGCGATCACGGCCGATTGGTGATCCCGAGTTCTTCCTCGCTCAGGTGGGCCTCGTCGATGTCGCCGGGCGTCGGAATCGGGTCGGTGGCGGCGTGGAGGGCGCGTTTCTCGCCGGAGCCGGCCACCCGAGCACGCTCGTGCACCGCCCCGTCCAGGCCGTCGCCGGTCGCCTGGTACCGAAGCCCGATCGTGGTCTCGGGCTCGCCCAGGAAGAGGTGGTTGACCCACTCGACGCCCTGCATCAGCGTGTGGTCGGTGTTGGAGACCTCGTACTTCCACATGCCGAAGCGGCCGCGGCTGTGGATCCCCCGCTGCTCCAGCCACGGGATGACCTGCGAGAGAATCTCGTCGCGGTCAACGCTGGGCGTGGGGTAGGCGTAGTCGGCGCGGTGATGCCAGGTCGAGATGATGTCGCGCCGCTCGCCCGGCTCGAGCAGACCCGCGTTCTCGAGCCCCTGGATCGTCTCCTCAACAATCGTGTCCCGGTTGACCGGCTTGAACTCGCTCTCGCTGGTCTCGCACAGCAGCGAGTAGCAGCGATCCTTGTCGGGCGTCATGTTGGGCGAGTAATTGCTCAGGTAGGTCACACGGTAGAACGGGCAGTTGTCCTCGGGAAAATACATCCAGCTCTTCGTGCTCGGGCACGGGCGCCTGATCCCGATGCCGACCATGTGCGCGGACGAATGAAGGAGCCTGGCCGCGGCCTCGCGGACGCGGGCGGGCACCTCGCCGGTGAGGATCTTCGTGCACAGCACGTCCAGCGGGACGGCGCTGAGCAGATGGTCGAAGGGCTCGCCCGTGCCGTCGGCGAACGAAGCGACCTTGCGATCAACGTCGATCGAGACCAGCGAGCGGTTCAGCTGCACGTGCCCCTCGAGCACCGGCCCGAAGCGTCGGTAGAACTCGCCCGTGCCGCCGAAGAGCGGGAATTTGAACTGGTTGTTGGGCCCCCACCCGAAGTCGTCCTTCTGGAGCACGACGTTGCGCAGGGCGCGGTCGATGTCGAGCGTGGCCACGCGCTCGCCGATCCAGGCTTTGTTGAGCATCTCCGGCTCGTGGGCCCAGACCTTGAAGTTGTAGGGGCGCATGAAGACGCGCGCGATGCCCTCGCCGAAGACCGCGTCGATGAACTCGCCGAAGTTTCGCGCGTGGTCCGGCGAGGCGATCTTGCCCCGGCCCGTCTGCGCCTTGATGAGCCCGGACAGACACTCCAGCGCGATCTCGGGCGGGAGGTAGCGGACGTTGTTCTGGAAGGGGTACGGCACCCATCGGTCCATCAGACGCACCCAGCTCTCGCGGTTGTTGAGTGTGAAGTCGTCGCCCATCAGGCGATCGAAAATGCGGTCGTAGTAGGAGTAGTGGCTGAACATGACGTGCCCGCCGATGTCCCAGGTGAAGCCGGCGTCGTCGGTGAAGCTCGACGCCAGCCCGCCAATGTGCCCGCTGCGATCGACAATCGTGAACCCGGTGTGGCCGAGCTCCTTGAGCCGATACCCCGCGCCCAGCCCGGTGGGCCCGGCGCCGACGATGAGTATGCGCGGCTGATCGCCGGGCGCGGGAAGTCGATCTGGCGAATCAGGCGTGGTGGGGCACATGCGTCGTTTGTTCCGGCCGCCGCGGGCCATGATAGGCGCCGCACCGCCGAAACGAGCCTCGCTTCAGCAACGAACTGCCCTTCTGCAACGAGCCGCGACCGGCAGGGAGCGGTTCAGAGGCGCTCTCAATCAACGCATCGCGCTCACTATCGCACGGACGCCGAGTCTGAGACACGGACGCCGAGGCTGAGCCCGCTGCGGGCGAAGCCTCGGATCTCGGGCGTTTGGAGGTCATCGGAAGTATCCGAGCCTTCGCTCCGCTCAGACTCGGCGTCGTGCGCACATCTCGACGCGACATGTGATCTGAGCACGCGTCAGCGCGCGGCGAGTCGGCGCTGGATCCTTGCGGCGAGTCGGCTCTCGAGGTGTTCATCGCGCGCGATCGGGCGGGTGAACGTGCCGCCGCGATTGATGGGATCCCGCGCGAACGTGCTCAGGCGGATGCTCGTGGTGTCGATGCGCCGGTTGGGTCGGCTTCGGCGCTCGATGACGACGATGACCGTCCCGGTGATCGGGCCGACGAACTCG
>JADFOF010000382.1 GCA_022563015.1 Planctomycetota bacterium | reverse complement strand
GGGATTCCGTGATTGCGACACGCCATTCCATACTCACCCTCGGCGGGGCGGACAACGTCCCGCCCCGGGCTGCGCCATGAACCCTGCCCGATCGCCCCATCCCGCTGCGATGGACGATGAGGAACTGCTCAGGCAGTGCAGTCTCGGGCGAGGCCGATCGTCCGGGCCGGGCGGGCAGCACCGCAACAAGGTCGAGACCAAGATCACACTCCAGCACACGCCCACGGGCATCAGCGCCCAGGCCGGCGAGCGGCGAAGCCAGGGCGAGAACAAGCGCGTCGCGGTGTTCCGGCTCAGGACCGCGCTGGCGGTGGGGCGCCGTTGCCCCGTGCCGATGGGCGACGCCAACTCGGACCTCTGGCGATCGCGCGTCCGCAGCGGACGGATCGCGGTCAACCAGACGCACCGCGACTTCCCAGCCATGCTCGCCGAGGCCATGGACATGCTCGCCGACTGTCGTCACGACCACAAGCAGGCTGCGAATCGGCTCCAGTGCACACCCAGTCAGCTCGTGAAACTGTTCAAGAAGCACCCGCCCGCGATGGAGCGCGTGAATCGCGATCGCGCCGAACTCGGGCTCGCCCCGCTGCGCTAGCGCGGTTTCAGTCAACGCGTCGCGTCCGCAACTGAACGGACGCCGACTCTGAAGCGCTGACGCCGAGTCTGAGCCCGCCGCGGGCGAAGGCTCGGATCGCGGGGTGCGGATGTTCTCGGAGATATCCGAGCCTTCGCGGACTCAGACTCGGCGTCATTCACGCGTCTTGACGCGACATCTGATCTGAGGACGCGATTGCTGTCCGCGCACTGAGCAGCACAACGCCCGCCTCTTTCGAGACGGGCGTCACGAAGGTTCAAGCAGTGCCGACCCGCGCCGGCCGATCATCTCACCGCCGATTTCTCAGCGTCTCTCTCTCCTGCCCGATGACCTGCAGGTGTATCTTCGCAGGTTCGGACGCGCTTGTCAACAGGCTTTTTCCCTTCGCAGGCCGATTCTCATCGCACGCCCGCAGGTTCTTGTCCTGTTCGGCCCGGTAACCGCGCGTTACCGACCGCAGTGCGCATTCGCACCTGACAGGGACGCCGAGTCTGAGCCCGCCGCGGGCGAAGGCTCGGATCACGGGTCACCTGCACCCTCTTCCCGGAGACCGGCCCGGGAACGGGCCGGCTCGCGTGGTGCTCAGGCTCGGCGTGCGCACTTCTCGACACGACATCCGGTCCGACGATGCGCTAGAACCGCTCCGAATCGTCCTTGGGGCAGAGCGGCCAGGACTCCGGCTCGTCGCCGTTGATACTGATCCCGCCGTGGATCCCCACCGCGATCGTCTTCAGAAAGCCGTGCGGGTTGGACAGCTCCGGCTCGGAGAGTTCGTTCAGGCGCGCGACGGCTTCGGGCGGGAGTGTGATGTCCAGCGCGTCCATGTTCGCCTCCAGTTGCTTCAACGTCCGCGCGCCGATGATGGTCGAGCTCACGCCCGGCTGAAGCGTGACCCACTTGAGCGCGACCTGCGCCGGCGTGGCGCCCGTCTCCGTGCCGATCGCGACCAGGGCGTCGACGATGGCGTAGGTCTTGTCCGTCAGGTAGCGCGAGTCCTGTTGGTAGCGCCCGCCCCTGTCGCCGCCGGGATCGTCGTACCCGCCCGGGTGCGTGTCGCGCGTGTACTTGCCGGTGAGAATCCCCCCCTTCAAGGGCGACCACGGGCACAACGCCAGCCCGAACTCGGCCATGAACGGCCCGAACTCGCCCTCGAGCGTCCGCTCGAGCAGCGAGTATTCGAGTTGCAGCGCGATCAGCGGCGACAGGCCGTGCTGACGGGCCAGCATCTGCGCCTGCGCGCACTTCCACGCCGGCGTGTTGGAGAACCCGATGCAGCGCACCTTGCCCTGGCGGACCAGGTCGTTCAGCGCGTCCATCGTCTCCTCGATGGGCGTGAGCCGATCCCAGAAGTGCATCCAGTACAGGTCGATGTAGTCGGTCTGGAGCCGGCGCAGCGACTGCTCGCACGCGGCCAGGACGCTCTTGCGCCCCGCGCCCCCGCCGTTGGGGTCGCCCGCGTACAGGTTGCCGCCAAACTTGGTCGCGATGATGACGCGGTCGCGCCGGGCCCGGTCGCGGCAGAGGTGGTCGCCCATGATCTTCTCGGCGTGCCCCCTGGTGTAGATGTTGGCGGTGTCGATGAAGTTCCCGCCCCGGCCCAGGTAGCTGTCGATGACCTTCTTGGCGGTCTCGGCGTCCGAGCCGAACCCCCACTCGGTGCCGAAGGTCATCGCCCCCAGGCACAGCGGGCTGACGCGCAGGCCGGACTTGCCGAGTGTGACGAAATGATCGAGCGGCATGACAGGGTCTCCTTTGGGTGGGAGTGTATTCAGCTGGGAGGGTGTGGGTGGTGCGTCTTTCGTGTATGATGTGGCTTCGGATCCATAGGAGTTGCTCAGTGGCGATTGGTTTGCTGACAATTAAGTACACGCACGACGATCGGGGGCAGAAGATCCTGTTTCGTGGAATGCGTGAGCTGGGCAGGCAGGCAGCCCTTGATCCGCAAGCGGCAACGATTATGGATCGTGCGACAAGTTTCTATTTGTCGCGGATGCCAACAAAGGCGATCATGCTTGCATCGATCGTGAACATGTTCGTTGTGATGATTCTCGTGTTTAGGTTCCATTGGGCATGGGCA
>JADFOF010000381.1 GCA_022563015.1 Planctomycetota bacterium | reverse complement strand
CGCACCTGCGTCTCCATTCTCGGGAACCTCGACCGCGACAGCCAGGACAACTCACCCGACGCCAACCTCCGAAAGTCCAAGCGCATCCTCGCCAAGGCCCCGACCATCATCGGTCACATGCAGAACGTCATCGATGGTCGCGACATCATCGCCCCGGGCACCGGCGGCGACGCCAACCTCTCCCACGCTGCAAACCTCCTCTACCTCATGACCGGCACCCGCCCGAGCCCCGAGTACGAAAAGGTCATGGACGTCTCGCTTATCCTCTACGCCGAGCACGACTTCAACGCCAGCACCTTCACCAGCCGCGTCATCGCCGGCACACTCTCCGACATGCACGGCGCCGTCGCCGGAGCCATTGCCGCACTCAAGGGACCGCTCCACGGCGGGGCCAACGAGGCCGCAATGGAAATGCTCAAAGAGATCCAGGCCTCCGTCGCCGATGGCGGCACCGTGCAGGCCTTCATGGACAACGCCTTCGCCGACAAACGCAAGCTCATGGGCTTCGGACACCGCGTCTACAAGCAGGGAGACCACCGCGCCGGAATCCTCCACGCCCTGGGCCGAAAGGCCGCAGAATCCAAGGGCAAAGACGCCGTCGCACTCTTCGACATCGGCGAAGAGGTCCAGCGCATCATGCACGACCAGAAAGGCATCTTCCCCAACGTCGATTTCCCCTGCGGCATGACATACTTCGTCATGGGCATCCCCGTCCCCCAGTACACACCCATCTTCGTCGCCAGCCGTATCAGCGGCTGGTGCGCACACATCATGGAGCAGCACGCCAACAACCGCCTGATCCGCCCGCGCGCATCCTACATAGGCCAGGACCTGCGCCAGTGGAACCCGTAACACCAGTCCACACGCCTCCCACTACCGCCGACGATTCCAGATGATGGTCTCATCCATCGCGTCCCCGCTCAGCGGCACGGTCTTGGCGTGCCCATCCAGAAACCCCGTGTTCATCGCCCCCCCGTGCCGTTTCATGTCAAACTGGCTGGCCGTATCGAACGGCTCGACAAAGCCTCTCATCGCACGGAAATAGTCCCACATCGACCATTCCACAGCATTCGGCAGGTGCCACACCGTCAGCAGGTGATCCGCGTCCAAAGGAGGGTCCCGCCCGAACTCCAGCCTCGGCTCACCATCAGCCACCAGGAATGTATCCGCGGGGAAGTACACATCATCGATGCGACCTTCCAGCGCCGCGTTGGGATTTCGTGTGTCGGGGCTGCGCCCAAGCACCGCCTCATTGAACATGTACGACGACATCTCCGGCACAACCGAAGGCATCGTCCACCAGTTGTTCGTGTTGCTGCCGGGAATCAGCGACACACCCGCGTGCTCCTGCAAGCCCGGCTCAAACGTCTGGTCCGAAGGGCACCGGTAGTAGCTGAGAAAAATCCCCGTACCCGCGTTCGGACCCGTCCCCGCCGCGTTCATCATCTGCTCGCGGCTGTCCGTCTCCCACCGCACCCCGTCGTACTCGGCCAGCGACAAAAAGAACGGCATCGGAAAGTGCCGCCGAAATCGCTCGTTGTACCAGAACGTCAGCTGACGCCACCGCTGCGGAAACCGTGGATCCTCCCGGCTGAACCGCGACTGCGTCATGTTCCATATCTGCCCCGCGATCGGCGCCTGACCCGCACGCTCGCCCGCGTACCCGATCGTGCTCTGCAGCGAGTGGTGGATCTGCGCCAGGCACGTGGCGCTCCGCCCGGCCTCACGCGCCGCACCCAGCGCCGGCAGCAGAAGCCCGATCAACAACGCGATGATCGAGATCACCACCAGCAACTCGATCAGCGTGAAACCCATCCGCCCGCGTCGACAGTCAGGCTGGCTTCCGCACATGGCCGATCTCCTGCGGTCCGGTTCATGTTAGCAGATACCCGCCCTCAGACCCCGCCATTCCGTCAAAAAAAACCCGCTCCACCCTCAAAATCCCAGATTCCATTGCACCGACGGGCGATTTCAGGTACGCTGGTGCGCGTGGGGCGACGGTATGGGGCAAAGGAGATTGAAAGAAATGACAACGATCACAAAGCTCGCCGCAGTGGGCGCGACGGTCTGCGCCGCCTCAGCCCACGCCCAGTTCGACCCCAGCGTATGGCCCGGGTTCCGAGGCACCGGCGACAAGCGGGCCGCCGTCCTCGCCGAAGGCCCAGCCATCGACCACGCCTTCACACTCACCTCGCTCGCAAACGTCTCACCCGGCGGCTTCACCATCGCCGCCAACGGCGACATCTACTTCAAGACCTACGAGCTCGCCGGCTCGAGCGTCTATCGACTCGACCCCGCCGACGGCTCGGTCCTCGCGCAGAGCGTCGACCTCGGCGGCGCGCCGGGGAACTACGCCGGCGTCGCCGTCGGAGTGGACGCCGTCTACACCTGCATCTACGAGGGCGCCGGCACAACCCGAATCGTCAAGCTCGACAAGCTCACACTCGCCGTCATCAGCACCTTCACCAATCCCGCCTTCCAGGGTCTGCGCGGCACGCCGCTCATCAGCGACGTGGTCAACAACAACGGCAACCACAACCTCTTCATCGCCGACCGCAACGGCCAGGCGATCTACGCCGTCGACTCCGTCACCGGCTCGCTCGAGTGGACCTATTTTCCAATCTATGATGTCATACTGGGTCAGATGGGCCCGATGTGGACAGGGGCCGGC
>JADFOF010000380.1 GCA_022563015.1 Planctomycetota bacterium | reverse complement strand
TGGGAGCCTACTTCACCATCTCCTCGCTCACCTGCCAGAGCCGCTTGGCGACCTCGATATCTTGCGAGACTTTGTTTGACTCAACCGGCTGCTTCTTCACGAAGTACTTGCCCGTCACGCCCTCAACCTCGGGCGACGACGCGAGGTAGATCGACGTCTCGGCGCCCTGCGCGGGCGTGAGCAGGAACGGCCTTGCTACCACCTGAAACACGACGAAGAGCGAGCCGAAGATGCCCGTGTTGTTGCGCCCGAAGTTCGTCCTCACGACGCCGGGATGCAGGCAGTTTGCGGTCACGCCCGTGCCTTCCAGACGGCGGGCCAGCTCGTAGGTGAACAGCACGTTCGCCAGCTTCGATTGGCCGTATACGCCCATGCCGCGGTATCCGTCGTTGCTATGGAGATCGTCGAAGTTGATGCTGGCGCCTTTGTGGGCCCCTGAGCTGACGTTGATGATGCGGGCCGGCGCGCTCGCCTTGAGCAGGTCGAGCAGCAGGCTGGTGAGCAGAACGTACGCCAGGTGATTGACGCCGAACGTCGTCTCGAAGCCGTCCTTCGTCTCGGAGCGCTGCGCGTTGTAGGAGCCGGCGTTGTTCACCAGCACGTGAAGCTGCTGATGCTTCGCGCGGAAGTCTGTAGCCAGTTGCCGAATAGAGTCGAGCGACGCCAGGTCGGCGAGCATCAGCTCGACGTGCTCGTTGCCGCTCTCTCGTTTGATGTCGTCGAGCGTCGCGCCGCCCTTGGCCGGGTCGCGCGCCACGAGAGTGACGGTCGCGCCCATCTTCGCCAGCGCGAGCGCCGTCTCTCTGCCGATGCCGCTATTGGCGCCGGTGACCAGGCAGACCTTGCCGTCCATGGAAGTCTCTGTGCTCATGCGCTACCCCCTGCTGTACGGATCGCTCGCGCCCCTTTCGAGGCGGCCTAAGGATACCAGACCAGCACGGCAAGGAGGTCTCTGCAGCTTCAGTCCCGTAGCCTGGCGTTCCTGCCGCGCGACGCAATGCGCGAAGGGCGGGTGACGCAGCGGACGCGGGCGGTTATATTGAGAGCGCATGAAAGCAGCGGTCTACTACGAAACAGGTCCTCCCGACGTCTTCCGCATCGAGGAGCTGCCCGACCCGGCTTGTGCCCCGGACGGCCTCGTGCTCGACGTGAAGGCGGTGAGCATCGAGGGCGGCGACCTCCTGAACCGGGCCGGTGGCGAGATGGCCGGTAAGCCGCACATCGTCGGCTATCAGTGCGCCGGCACTATTCGAGAGGTCGGCGGCAACGTGTCTGACCGGGTGGTGGGGCAGGACGTCGTGGCCGTCATGGCCCACGGTTCCCATGCTTCGGTCGTCGCGTCGCCCGCCGCGCAGACCTGGCCTGTGCCCGAAGGGCTGGAGCTGCAGCAGGCTGCCTGCGTTCCGATTCCGTTCGGGACGGCCGCCGATTGCCTGTTCGAGTTCGGCCGGCTACAGGCGGGAGAGACCGTGCTCATCCAGGCAGGCGCGGGCGGGGTGGGGCTCGCCGCGATCCAGCTAGCGAAGCGGGCCGATGCGACCGTGCTCGCGACGGCGTCGAGCGACGAGAAGCTGGCGCGGCTGCGCGAGTTTGGACTGGACCATGGCATCAACTATCGAGAGGTCGACTTCGTCGCTGAGGCTCGAAAGATCACCGATGGCAAGGGCGTCAATCTCGTCGTCGACACCGTAGGCGGGCGGACGCTTCAGCAGAGCATCGAGTGCCTGGCCTACCGAGGTCGCGTGATAAGCGTGGGCAACGCGGGGCGTGATGAAGCGGCGCCGGACACGAGCGCGCTCTCCGCAGGCAACAAATCCTTGACGGGCGTATCGCTGGCGCTGGAGATGTTCGCGCAGCCGGCCCGCGTGCGCCCGATGGTAGCGCAGCATCTGGCGGACGTAGCGAGCGGCGGGCTCACGGTCGTCATCGACCGGGTCTTCCCGCTGGCTGAGGCGGCCGCGGCGCACGCCTACATAGAGAGCCGCCAGGCGTTCGGGCGAGTCCTGCTCGCGCCCTAGCCCGCGTTCGCTACCCCGTCGAGGCGCCTCCGCACCCTAGCCGAGACCTTGGCCCTTACAGCGCGTCGAGGAGTCGCTTGGACGCGACGGCGATCTCATCGACCGCCCCGTCGAACGCCGCGGCGTTCGCCCGCGACGGCTGGCGATACCCGCTCACCTTGCGCACGAACTGCAGGGCAGCGGCTCGAATCTCATCCTCGGTCGCTGGGCTGCCGGCGCGGCGCAGGGTCTTGATACTGCGACACATGGAGCAATAGTAGCGCATCGGTCCTGCTGGTGGCCCGTGAAGAGCTTGTCCGTGGGCGCGTTGCTACGAGGCCTGTCTGGCGCATCTACCCGATCTTCTCGGCTTCCTCGAGAAGCTCAGGAGGGAGAAGCCTGCTTGCTTCTAGAACCTCAATGCCTACTAGCTTGTCGTCGAAGCCGAAATTTAGGGTGATCGTGATCCCCTCGTTGAGATGTCTTTCTAAACCGTAGGTGTCCTGGACCCGGCTGGCTTCTCGGGTAAACCCGATGTAGGCCTTATCTGCCTTCTGATCGTAGGTAACTCTCATGGACGAACCTCTCCCAGGTTGCATTCTGCCGGTGAAGAGCTTGTCCGTGGACGTCTTGCTTGGAGCAGTGTCTGGCGCCTCTAACCGATCTTTTCGGCTTCCTCG
>JADFOF010000379.1 GCA_022563015.1 Planctomycetota bacterium | reverse complement strand
GCCGGGAACGAGTATGCCGTCATCGCGACCGAGCTGGCACGCATCCGAAGGATGGATCGCCGTGTGATCGGCCAGAAGCTCATAGAGAAGAGCCAGAAGTGCGTGGAGCAGAAACGAGATCGGTGGTTTGGCAGTATGCCAGATAAGGTGTCCGGCGCCTCTTTCGTGTTCCTCGTATCCACCGCAGATCGTGAGCAGCGCATGAGATCGCTCGAGTGCGCAACTTTGGGCGGCAAGCTCGCAATGAAGGCGCAGCGAGTCATCGGAATTGCAACTGAACCGGTCACGGGCGGCCATGGATTCAGCGTCGATGCTCTCATGGTGGATCGGGACCCCACGATCGATCGCGAGACAATCCCCCAAGAGATGCAGGACGAACTGCTCAAGCAATTTGGCGCTCCGCGACGAGCTGAGTGCACGGAGTTCGGTGGTGAAGAAAACGGTGACGGAACCGATGCACCATAGGCATGGCCGCGCTCCTCGTCGCCGCGCTCTCATCACATGCTGTGCCCACGACGTGAATGCGGTGCGACAACCTAGCGTCTGCTGCAGATACAGACGGGTGCGACCCGGGCGTTGCTCCGCAGCGGTGGAAGGCACGAGGATACGTCGATGCGGGGAGTCATGAACAGCGCGAGGCCGTCGTGTCAGAGCGACGAGCGATCAGGCTGGGCTGCGCCGAATGCGCTTGCTCCTGTTGGCGCACCGCCTTCCGGCGCGTGCGCCGGCCGGGCGCGACCCGGCCTTCCGGGCTCGCCGTTGCGAGCCGTTGGCCGGTGCGTTGGAACGCGTGCCTGCGCGAGCGGGTCCGGACGAAGCGCCTCGCGTGGATTTGGAAGGTCTGTCCTGACGCGGGCGGTCGGCGTGCCGCTTGTCGGGGCGGGGGTTGACCTGGATGGCGGGCGGCTCGGACATTGTTTCAAGGCGCGTGCCGGTGAGTTGTTCAATTGCGCGCAGGTGAACCCGCTCGTCGCGGTCGCATAAGGAGATGGCGATGCCGGTGGCGCCGGCCCGGCCGGTGCGGCCGATGCGGTGCACGTACGCCTCGGGCTCCCTGGGCAGGTCGAAGTTGAAGACGTGCGTGATGCCCTCGACGTGGAGGCCGCGTGCGGCGACGTCGGTCGCGACCAGCACGCGTGATCTGCCCGAGCGGAAGGACTCGAGTGCGTGCCGGCGTTGGTTCTGCGACTTGTTGCCATGGATCGCCGTGGCCATCACGCCCGCGCGGGTCAATCTGCGCGTCAGTTTGTCGGCGCCGTACTTGGTTCGGGTGAAGACGAGGGCTCGCTTCACAGCACGTTGGGCGAGCAGGTGCTCCATCAGCGCCGGCTTGGCTTCTCGCCGCACCATGTAGATGGACTGCTCGATACACGGCGTCGTGGATGGCGTGGGCGTCACGGCGACCTTCACGGGGTTGTGCAGCAGCGAGTCCGCCAGGTGCATGATGTTGCGGGGCATCGTCGCGGAGAAGAGCAGCGTCTGCCGCTGGACCGGCAGGGCCGCGGCGATGCGCCGGATCGGGTGGATGAAGCCCATGTCGAGCATCCGGTCGGCTTCGTCCAGGACAAACACCTCGATGTTTCGTAGATCCACGTGGCCCTGCTCCATCAGGTCGATCAAGCGGCCCGGCGTCGCGACGAGTATGTCCACCCCGCGATGAAGCTGGCGCACCTGGTGAAACTGGCTCACGCCGCCGAAGATCACGGTGTGGCGCAGCCCGGTGCATTGGCCGTAGGTTCCGAAGCTTTCGTCGATCTGGGAGGCCAGTTCGCGAGTCGGCGAGAGGACGAGGGCTCGTGGCTTGACGGGGCCACGACGCTTCTTGTCTGCCGGCGCGATGTGGAGCCGGTGCAGGATGGGCAGCGCAAAGGCCGCGGTCTTGCCGGTGCCGGTTTGTGCGCATCCGAGCAGGTCGCGACCGGCGAGAACCGGCGGGATCGCCTGCGCCTGGATCGGCGTCGGGGTGTCGTAGCCGGCGTGGGCGATCGCGTCGCGGATCGGCCCGCAGAGTTCAAGGGAAGAAAAGTGCAGCAACGAATGTATCTCCTCGGACCGCGCAGCAAACACCGCGTGGTGAGTGGTTCGGGCTTCCTCGCCCAATCTGGTTGGAACAAGTTCGGCCGGTCTGGGTGAGCGTCCCGCGGTGTACTCCGAGGGCGCTGCCAGCAGATTCCCAGGTCGTCCCGCCGCTCGTGATGGAGTCGGGAGCAGTGACTGAGGCCACCGGCGATCGGGGAAGGATAGGCGCGCCGCGGGAGATACACAGCGAGTCCGCCTCGGACGGACCCAACGCCGAATTGTCCCACGTAGAACACTCTGGCAACGATCGTGGCCGTTATCCGTGAACGGCGAGCGGCAGTTGACTGTCAGACACCGGGCTTGGCTGATCGTCTGGACCATCGGGGCGGAGGCTCTTATGCTCTGCTGTCGATGTGGTCGATGAGGCACTGGATTACTGGCCGGCGCCGGTGGCCTCGGGGAGGACGCGGTGTGTGTCCTGAGGATCCCGGTTCCTGGCAGCGAACGGGGATCCCGAATGGCGCCCACCAGGAATCCCAATGACATTCTGCGATCGCCTCGTGCACGAGCGTACGATCGCTCGATTCGCCGGCGGGCGGCTGCAGACCACACGTTCTGAATGAGGCAAGTGCAATGACGCATGACTCGTCGCCATCTCCC
>JADFOF010000058.1 GCA_022563015.1 Planctomycetota bacterium | reverse complement strand
CCCAGCGGACCTCGCCGCTGAGCGCGTCGATCCCCATGAGCAGGAAGCTGACGACGCGGCGCGTCCGCGCGCTGCGGCGGATCGCAACCACCGCCATCCCCTCGTCCACCAGCACCGGCCCGCGCGCCGTGCCGTGGTCCAGCGGCCCATCGCCCGCGCCGGGCGAGACCGACCATCGCGTCGCGCCCGTGCGCAGGTCGAGCCCGTGCACCCGTCCGTCGCCGAAGCGCAGGCCGTCCCTGGCGAACCCCGTCACCGCCACGACAACGTCGCCCCAGACCGAGACGCTGCTGGTGTCCTCGATCTGGATGTGCCCAACGGTGTCGCTGGTGCGCTGTTCCCAGGCCTCGCCGAGCAGCTGCGCGCTGCCCTGCCCGTTGACGCCGGGCTTGACGCGCCAGAGCGGCTCGAGCGTGTAGCGGTCCCACGCGCGGATCCAGACGGTGTCGTTCACGAGCAGGATCTGGCCCGCGATCGTCGGGTGCGTCCAGAGCCCGGGCCGAGGCTCGCGCACCGTCCGCCGCGACGGGCGACGCACCTGTATCGAGCCGTCGTCCTCGAGCGGCACGGTCCACATCGGCGTCGGCGGGATCGCGTCACCGTCCAGCGCCTCGCCCGTGGTCATGGGTGTGAAGGTTGTGCGATCGGCCTTGGCCGGGCGTTCGTAAGGCTCCAGGTCCGGTGCGCCGGCGTCGGAGTCGGCACTCCATCGCGTCGCCAGCTCGACGACCTCGGGCCTGGGCAGGTATCTGGCCAACTGCGCCGCGAGCATGGCCGCGCCGCGCCCGGACTCGCCCACGCGATCCGGGTGCGCGTCGAGTTGGTTCAGCGTGATCAGTGCGGCGTTGAAGCGGGCCGATTCCAGCCGCTGCTGCGCCAGGCGCAGCGCCGCCTCGTACCCCGCCGGTGTCAGCAGGTACACCCGTTCGAGATCCTCGATCCGTCCCGTGTCCAGGAGCGACTGCGCCTGCGGCGAGTAGGTCTCCCGATAGCGCTTCAGCAGCTCTGGCCGGGCGAGCAGACGTTCGTGCACCGCGCCGCGCACGCCGACGAACAGGTCTTCGTCATCGACGACGGCGACCACGCGATCGCCCTCGTCGGCCAGCAGCGTCTGGAGCGTGCGGACCGCCTCGTCGGCGTTGCCCGAGGCGAGCAGCCGATCGACGGCTGCCAATCCGGCCGCCGCCGCGGGCGAATCGTCGGGGTAGACCGGGCTGCCGGGCTGGGCGAAGGCGCGCGGTCCGAGAACCGTCGTCGCCACGAGGCACAGCAGGGCAGACTTCGGGCTCATCGGCGTCCTTTCGCGCCCGGCACGACCCGCACAGGCGACCTCTGTGCTAAGTCTAGTGCCGACCCCGGGCCTGGGTTGCT
This sequence comes from Planctomycetota bacterium, assembly GCA_022563015.1. Lineage (GTDB taxonomy): Bacteria > Planctomycetota > Phycisphaerae > Phycisphaerales > UBA1924 > JADFGU01. The sequence goes on along the minus strand of JADFOF010000058.1, from coordinate 11,143 downwards.
CATGGAGGCTCCCCGCCAGGCCGAAGGCGTGTCTGAGCCACCATGCCCGACACCTGCGCACAAGTTCCGGTTCTCACGCGTCCGTACCTGTGGACCCGCTCGACGCGCGTGATGGTGCTGCTGGCGATCGTGGTCGTGCTGAGCCTGGCGGATCTCTACATGACCCTGATGCACCTGACGACGATCGGGATGCTGGAGGCGAACCCGCTGGCGCGCTGGCTCATGCGCAACTTCTCCCCAGCCGCAATGATCGTCTGGAAGCTGCTGACGCTGTGCATCGCGTGCTCGATCCTGGCCAGCATCCGCACCAAGCGCATCGGCGAGTTGGCCACATGGCTGTGCGTGGCGGTGCTGATCTGGCTCATGGCCCGGTGGAACGTCTACGCCGAGAGCCTCGCCAGCCTGTCCGCCGAGGGGCTCCAGTTCGTCACCGAGAGCGACAGCCCGATGTGGGTGAGCAGCCCCGCGGGCTGAGGCGGGTCCGCTTCTCCGAGCCGACATCCGTACCCTACACTGGCTGTATGCCCGACCTGACGCGCTTCGCCCGGGCCTTGATCGCGCCCGCCATGGCCGCATCGCTGGGCGCCTGCGCCCCGCACACGGCCCCATCGCTGAGCGTCACCGGGGTCCGCGTGGCCCAGCGCACCGACGCGGGCCTCGTCATCGATTTCCAGATCGACGCGCGCAACGTCAACTCGTTCGCCCTGCCGCTCAAGCGCGCGCGGTACACGGTCTGGCTCGACGATCGACGCGTCTTCCAGGGCGTGCGCTCACCGGAGGCGTCGCTGCGCCGCCTCGGAACCCAGCGCCTGCACCTGCCCGCCGCCATCCCCGCGAGCGTGCCGCTGCCGCACGACGTGGTCCGCTACCGCATCTCGGGCACGCTGTCGTACGTTCGGCCGGGCGCCCTGGCCGAGGTGCTGTTCGACGCTGGGCTCATCACGCCATCGACAAGTTTTTCGCACACGGGCACAATCGATCTGGCCGGACCCACGACCAACGAGGGTGGGTAGCCGGCGCGGCTCGCGCCCTGCACTCCTTCAGTATCCCTGTCAGTACGTCCGCACCGGTGCGCGGTCCTGGGTGCTGACGATGAACTCGGCGTCCGGCAGCAGCTCGCGCAGCGTCCGGGCCAGCCGCGGCAGGTATCCGCGTTCGGTGTTCGTGTGCCCGGCCAGCAGGATGGACATGCCCTGTTGGGTCATCGCCAGCACCTCGTGGTGGCGCATCTCTCCGGTGACGAAGAGTGCGCAGCCGGCGTCGAGTGCGGCGCCGGCCAGGGATGCCCCGGCCCCCGGGCACACCCCGACGTGCGTGATCGGTTCGTCCTCATCATGCGCCGCCGCGATCTTCACGATCGGCACTTCGAGGTGCGCCTTGAGCCGATCCGCCAGCTCGAGGATCGTCACCGGGCGATCCAGGACCAGACGCCGACCCGCGCCCATGCTCCGTTGGGGCCTTGGCGCCAGCTCATAGATGTCCAGCGGCACCTCCTCGTAGGGATGGAACTCGCGCAAAGTGTCGACGGCCAGCGGAAGGGCCGCCTTCGAGCACACCATCTCCAGGCGAAGCTCCTCGACGCGCTCGAAGACGCCCGACTCGCCCACAGCCGGGGTGGTCCCGTCGCCACCCAGGAAAGTCCCGGTTCCGGCGCCGGCGAAGCTGCACCGGGTGTAGCCGCGGATGAGGCCCGCCCCGGCCGAGGCCAGCGCGTCGCGCACCCGATCCACCGCGTCCGCGGGGACGAACGTCACCAGCTTGACCTGCTGGGATTCTTCGATGTGGCGGTGCGGCGAGAGCGCCTTGCAGTCGCCGGCGATCCGCCCGTCCTCGCCGCCGGACAGCCCCTCGCACAGCCAGTCTGTCATGCCCCCGGGCGCCGCGTCCAGTGCCGAGTGCGGCGAGTACACGCTCAGCCCGCCCTCGATGGCGCGCAGGACGATCCGCTCCCTCGCGTTCGAGGCGTTGACACTCGTGAGCCCGGACCAGATCGGCGGGTGATAGGCGAGCACCGCTGAGCACCGGGCCGACAACGCCTCGGCCAGCACCGGCTCGGTCAGATCGATCGTCAGCAGCACCGGGCCGGACAGCTCCCGCTCAGCGTCGCCGATGAGCAGCCCGGTGTTGTCCCACGACTCCGCCAGCGCCGGGGGCGCGATCCGCTCAATCGCCGCGACAAGGCTCTTGATCTGCATGGCGCGTCCTCCGAGGTGGTGAGCGATCGTACTCACGCCTGAGCCCGTACGATCGACCGCATGCCCCTGAGCAAAGTCGCCCACGCCAAGCTCAACCTCGCCCTGTCGGTCGGCCCGCCCCTTGCCGGCGACCACCCGCGCGCGGGGATGCACCCCATCGCCTCGTGGGTTCACGCGATCGACCTGAGCGACGAGATCACGGTCGAGCGGCGTCGGGCTGGTATCGGTGTCGGGCTCAACCTCGCCTGGGCGCCCGACGCGCCGCGACAGACGCCCCTCGACTGGCGCGCCGACACCGACCTGTGCGTGCGTGCCGCCCGCGCGCTCGCCGCGGAGACCGATTCCGACATCGACGTGCGGATCGCGGTCGTGAAGCGCATCCCGGTCGGCGCCGGGCTGGGTGGCGGCTCCGCGGACGCCGCCGCCACGCTGACAGCCATCAACGAGCTGCTCGAGCTGAACGTTTCCACCGTGCGCCTCGCCGAACTCGCCTGCAGCATCGGGAGCGACGTGGCTTTTTTTCTCGACGATCAGACGCCGCCCCGCCCCGCGATCGTGTCAGGGCTCGGCGACCGCATCGAGCGTCTCGGGCGGTCGCGAGGGCAGCTGCTGCTGTGCATCCCGCCCTTCGGCTGCGCGACGCGGAGTGTCTACCGGGCGTTCGATGAGCTGGGGCCGAATCCGCTGCGTTCCCAGGCTGTGCGCTCGCTCGCACGGGGCGCCCGCCCGGACGCGCAAGCGCTGTTCAATGACCTGGCGTCCGCGGCGGGGCGCGTCGAGCCTCGGTTGGCCGAGCTGCGCCGACGCATCGAAGACGCCGTCGGCCTCCCGGCGCACCTCACCGGCAGCGGCAGCGCCATGTTCGTCTTGTGCAATAATGCGACGGCGATCGCAGCCCGCATCGGCGAAGCGGCAGCCGGCGTCGCCTGTCTGCCCGCGCAGCTCGTCTGACGCGGATGACACTTTCCGCGCGCGGGTGCGGGGGAAGCCCTGATCGGGACCCCCTGCTCGCGCAGGGGGCTCTGTTTTGTATGTGTATCTCGATCGTGTGGGATCCACTGGCGTTCGCGTGCGATCAGGACTCTTCGGTCCAGGTCGCCGGGTCCTTGCCCTGCTCGATGTACGCGATCTTCTGCACGCGGCGCGCGTGCCGACCGCCCTCGAACTCCGTCGTGATGAACATGTCCACGATCTTCTCGATGAGGCGCAGCCCGAGCAGATCGGCGGAGATGCACAGCACGTTGGCGTCGTTGTGCGAGCGGGCCATGTGCGCGGTCAGCTCGTCGTAGACCACCGCCGCACGCACGCCCATGACCTTGTTCGCAGCCATCGACATGCCGATCCCCGTGCCGCAGATCAGCACGCCGCGCTCGACCCGGCCCTGCGAGATCGCCTGCCCGACCAGGTACGCGTGGTCCGGGTAGTCGCACATCTCATCGCACCCGGCGTCCATGAGCTGGATGTCGTGCCCCTCGTGCCTGAGCCGATCCGCCAGCGCCCGTGCCGCGTTCACTCCGCGATGGTCCGCTCCGATGGCGATCTTCATCCGGTCATCTCCGTGACCCGGCGCTCGACGTGCCGACGAATCTCAGCAGCCGTCTTATTGTACTGCTCCTGCGGGGCGCCGACGGGGTCCAGGATCTCCGCCCCGGACGGATCCAGCAGGTGTGTCCGCCCCGCCGCCGACGGGTCGATCGCCAGCACCGCCTGAAGATGCTCCGGCGTCATCACGAAGATCACGTCCGCGGCATTGACGAGCTGTCGCGTCAGCGGGCGCGAATCATGCGGCATCGGCTCGATCCCGGCCGACCGCAGCGCCTGGACAGCCTCAGGAGACATGGCCGACCCGCCCCCACCGAACGTCCCTGCCGACTCCACCGTCGTCAGGGCGTCTTCACCCCGCTGTGACAGGACGTGGCGTGCGATGGTCTCGGCCATGGGGCTCCGGCACGTGTTGCCCGTGCAGACGAACAGCACGACCCGCTCGGCCCTTCGGCGGAGGGTCCGCTCGTCCAGGGCGCCACCCGAGGCAACCTCCCATCCCCCGTCAGCATTCAGCCGAACCTCCGTCGAATGCCGCCCGTACCGCGTCGGCCCGTCGTCGACGATGGCGGTGATTCCCGCGCGAGCGGCAGCCTCGATGGGGGCGGTTCGACCGGACCCCCATCCGGCCGCCGAAACCCCCTGCGCGAGCACCGGACCGCCCGCTCGTTTGAGGACCTCCAGGGCCGCGGCGTGATCCGGGACGCGGACAGCCAGATCCGACCCGTTGTCGATCGTCCCCGCGGGCACCCCCACCCGCCCGCGCACCGCCTCCAGGGCTTGCGAGTCCAGCTCGACCACGAAGGTCACGGGCCCGGGCGTGAGCCGATGGACGAGGCGCCGGTGCGTCCCGGTCAGGGCCAGGGCGTCGAGGACAGCCTGTGCGGAAACCGCGTGCCAGGCCATCGGCCGACCCGTCCCCCGGCCGTGGGCCAGCTCCCGCACGCGCTCGACCGCGGCCGGGTGCGTGGCCATCGCCGCCAGCCCGTAGACCGTCTCGGTGGCGATGACGACGACTTCTCCGGCGCGCAGGGCTTCAGCGGCCCGTTGGATCGCCTGGTGCAGATCGGTCTCGGTGCCGGCGCGGGTCATGCAGGCAGTATCGCCCGCTCAGGAGCGATGGGCAAACCCGCCGCTGTCGCTCGGGCTGCACACGTCCCGCGGACGATGGCTCGCCACGTACCCGTACACATACCGAGCAATCCACGAAATACCCGGCAGATAGAGCACTATGGCGGGCAGAAACCCGATCGGCGTCATGCGCAGGGCACGCCGAACCGCCGGGAGTCCGATCAGAACCCGCCCGTTGCCCGTCCGCATCGGCATTCCCTCCATGGCCCGCTCGATGGGGACGGGAAGCTCGTCGGCATCAACCGCGTGCATATCCCTGATTTCGAGGCGATGGAGCCAGTCCAGGCGGTGCAGCCACCGGGTCGTGCCCCGGCAGAACCCGCACCGCCCGTCGTAGTAGCACACGTCCCGGCCCATGCGGGATCGTACGCACAGCAGCGGTTATACTCGCCCGTTCGCGCTTCGGGGGAAACAGACGCGCCTCGGCCGGCGAACAGTGTTGACGCGAGCCGAGGGTGGTGCGCCCGGCGTCGATTCCGACGCGGGGTATCGGGCCAGGGCCATCAGGCCTGTCCATGAACCGGGTTGGTCGCGAGGAGTTGTCCCGATGTCCATGCCGCAAATGACAAACAAAATGCACAAGCCGTCCACGTCGCACCGCCCAGCCGCTCGAATCGCCTTCACGCTCATCGAGCTGCTCATCGTGATCGTGATCATCGGCATCGTGATCGCGATCACGCTGCCGGCGCTTGGCGGGGCGCGGAACGCCTCCAAGCAGCTGGCGTCGCGGAACCTCGCCCGAGACCTCAGCGGCGCCATCGCCCAGTTCGAGACCGACAACCGGCGACTGCCCGGCTATTTCGGGGCTGCCGAGATGGGCGGCATGAACAACGCCGCACGCGGGTTCACCACGCTCGAAAACGCGCTGCTGGAGCTGACCGGCGGCATGGTCGATGAGGATGACGGCAGTTCCGTCATTAAGGTCGGGCCGAGCTCCTCGCTCACCGTCTACGTGGACGTCGATCTCATCGGCGCGGGCACGGGCGACAACGCCCCCTACTTCATACCCACCGCCAGGAACTACATCGCCCAGAACGGGGAGGACGGCGGGCTGCAGGCGGGCACCGAGGACCACCAGGCGCTGCCGGACCTCGTGGACGCGTTCAACTCGCCGTTTCTGTTGTGGATGGAGAACCCGTCCGCGACGAACGCGCGCGTCCTCAAGCCGGGCGCCACCACAGGCGTGGGTGTACGGTTCACACGTATCGATTCGGGCTCGAGCATGAACGACGCTGCCCGCTTTTACTGGAACTCCAACGCGGGCTTTCTCAACTCGGAGAAGCTTGGCTCGCTGGGCCGATCGCAGGTCAGGACGGGCCCAGGCCGATACAGCCTGATCGGCGGCGGTGTGACCGAGAGCGACCGCGCGCAGTCGCTCATGGGGCTGCTGGGCAACCCGTCCAACTCAAACGTCGGGCTGACCGTGAGCGGCAGCCCGGTCGCACCGGTGGAAACGCTCCCCAGCGCCGCACGCGGGCTCTTTATCATCCAGTCCGCCGGCCCTGACGGCATCTTTGTTTCCTCGCGCGACAGGGGCGCGTCCCGGTTCAAGGATGCGATCATCGAGTACTGGCGAACGTGGTACGTCGACTCGAGCGGCACCCGGGTCACCGACGAGAACGACAAGCCATCGAGCGTCGACATCATCGAGGACTTCGACGACATCGTCGTCTCGGGCGGCAACTGAAACTTCGATCAACGCGCCGCGTCCGCAACTGAACGAACGCCGAGTCTGAGCCCCAGACGCCGAGTCTGAGCCCGCTTCGGGCGAAGGCTCGGATCGCGAGCATCCTCAAGAATATCCGAGCCTTCGCGGACTCAGACTCGGCGTCCTGCAGACATCTGAGCGATACATCCGAAACGACACACCTCACGCGATCGATGGCAAGAGCCGCGACCGGGCTCGTCGGCACTTGACGCGAGCCCCTTGGCACGCGATCGTGGCCGCGTGGCCGACCCGTTCCTGGACCATCCAGCCCCTCGGGAACGCGCAGCGTCGCTCGGGCCCCGCCGACGGGCTGTGCTCGCACTGGCGGCGCTTGCGGTCGGGCTGGTCGTGTCGCGGCAGTGGCCGACGCCGCCTTCCACGCTCTGGTTCTCGCTGGCTGCTCTCGCGTGCGCCATCGCGGCCGCCTCGCGCGGATGGTCGTGCAAAGCCGCCCTGCTGCTCACGATTGCGCTGCTCGGTGCGGGCGTGTACGACGCGCGGCTCAACGAGACATCGCCCAGCAGCCTGGGCGCGTTGCTGGACGAGACCCGGCCGACGATCCTGACCGTTGACGCGCGGGTGCTGGACGAGCCGCGCGTGATCGAGGCGGCGGCCGGGTTCTTCGCCGGGCAGCCGACGCTCGCGTTCAAGGTGCGCGTGCTGGCGTTGGAGGATCCGCGGCGGCGGGCCAGCGGCGTGCTGCGGGTCCGCGCGCCCGCTGCGCTTCGCGGCCAGATCCACGCGGGCCAGAGGCTGCGACTCAAGGGCAACGCGCTGGGTCTGCGCCGGCCGCTCAACCCGGGGCAGACCGACGCGCGGCCGTTGCAACGCCAGAGGGGTGTCGTCGGCTCGATGCGCGTCCCGAATGCGAGGTTGATCGAGCGGCTCGAAGACGGTTCGCCGGCCGCGATCGTGGTCGCGACGGCGCTTCGCCTCCGGGCCGCGGCCCGGGCACGCGCCGAATCGCTCCTGCTCGATTCCGTCTCGACCGAGCGCATGGACCCAAAGCGGGCGATGCTGGCGGCGCTCGTGCTCGGCCAGCGCGATGCCACCAACGCCGACCAGCGCGCCGCCTTCACGCGCCTGGGCCTGGCCCATCTCATGGCCATCTCCGGGTTCCACGTGGCGGTGCTGGCGGGGATGGCGCTGGTGCTGGTGCGGCTGGCGGGCGATCTGGGCCGACTCGAACCCGTGATCCTCGCTGTCGTCGTCCTCGCGTACGTCGCCATCATCCCGGCCAGCGCGCCGGTGCTGCGCGCCTCGGCCATGGTGCTGGTCGTGCTCGTCTCCGAGGCGTCGGGGCGGCGGTACGATCGGCTCACGGTGTTGATCTGGACCGCGTTCGTGATGCTCATGGTGCGGCCGGCGGACCTCTGGTCGATGGGGTTTCAGCTCAGTTTCTCGCTCGTCGCCGCCCTCATGGTGCTCGCCATGCCCGTGCACGACGCGATCTGGGGCCGACCCATCCGAACCGACCTGCCCGTGCCGCAACGCTGGTGGCACGCCCCGATCGATCTGGGCAAACTCTCGCTCACGACGACGCTCATCTGCTGGCTGATCGCGATGCCGATCGTCATCTACCACACCGGGCTCGTCAGCCCGCTGGCCATACTCACCACCGCCGTCACGCTCCCGATCATCATGCTCATCCTGGCGCTGGCGTACACGGTGTTGATCGTGGGCATCGTCGTCGCGCCCGCGGGCGAGCTGGTCGGGGGCGCGCTGGGTTCGCTCTCGTCGGCTGTGCTGTGGCTGGTTCACACCATGGACGCGGTGCCGGGGACGTCCGTGGCGCTGCCGCGCGTCTCGATCGTGTGGACGATCGTCGCGGTCGCGATGGCGGTGTGCTGGCTCCGCCGCCCGAGGCTGCGCGAGCTGCCGCCCTGGATCATGGCTGCGGCGCTGGCGCTGTGGCTGGGCGCAGAGGTCTGGTCGCGCACGCATCTTCCGTCGCGGCAGGTGCTGCGCATCGACGCCATCGCCGTCGGCGACGCCACCTGCATGCTCGTGCGCTCGGGCGGCGACGCGATTCTCTGGGACTGCGGCTCGTCCAACCCCAACGCCGGACGCACGCTCATCCCCCGGGCCGTCCGCGCCCTGGACGGCTGGCGCGTCCGCACCGTCGTCATCACGCACCCGAACTTCGACCATTACAGCGCCCTGCCGGACGCTGTGGATACGCTGGGCGTGCGCACCGTCATCGTCGGGCAACGACTCATCGACGCCGGCAGCGGGATGCTCGGCAGCCCCGTGCGCGATCTTCTCGACGAGCTGCGAGCGGCCGGCGTGACGATTCGCGTCGTCGGGCAGGGCGATACCGTCTCGCTCGGCAGCGCCACGCTCACGTTTCTCTCGCCGCCCGACGAGGCTTCATGGTCCTCGAACAACGATCACTCGCTGGTGGCGCGGATCGTGGCGCCGGTCTCGGGGGGTCGGGTCACGACGCTGCTCACCGGAGACATCCAGCGCGAGGCGATCGCACGCCTCCTGGACACGCACCCCGATCTGCACCCGATGATCCTCGAAATGCCCCACCACGGCAGCGCGACCGACGCCGCCGCCGAGTTCGTCGCGCGGCTCGACCCGGACATCGTCATCCAGTCCGTCAGCGCCACGCGCGCCAACGTCGGGCGCTGGCGCCACGCCAAGGCGGGGCGACGTTGGCTCACCACCGGGATCGACGGCTGCGCGAGTGTCATCATCAATCGCGACGGATCGGTGAGCACGGTTTCGCACCACAACCGCTGAGTCAACGCCGGCCGCGCATCGCCGCATCCAGCAGCTTGATCGACCGCTGATCCTTCACGCGCGCCCTCGCGGCCGTGAGCACCGACCTCGCCCGGTCGCCCCCGAACACACGGCGCATCGGCCCGGCGAGATCGATCGCGTCTCTGGCCACGTTGTCATCGCGGATGTTGCGCTCGAGCAGCCCGAGAACATCGGCGTGCGGACGGCCCCTGAGTTTCGGCCACAGCGCGTTCCACAGCGCGTCGCGCCGCGACTCCTTCCCAGCCGCCGCCGGGCTCAGCCGCTCGAACGCCCTGATAAGCAATTCCGTATCACCGGTGCGGAAGCTGGGAAAGACGAGCGTTTGCGCCAGGGCCTCGTCGAACGCTGCCGGTTCATCGCGATCGACCCCGGCCGCGAGTCGCACCGCGTCGCCGTCGCGCCCCAGCATGACCAGCACGCGGGCCGCGTCCGCGTAACGCTTCTGCCGGAGCACGCGCGACAGTCTCTGTGTCATGTCCTGGGCGTCGTCGAGCGGCGGCATCCGCTGGACGCGCGTCGCGGGCGGGCCGAGCGTGATCAGCGGGTCGCCCAGAAACGTGATCTTCCACAGCTCCGCACCCGGATGCCGTATCGCCGCGCCCATGGGCGAGGGCGCGAGCAGCCGACGGACCAGCAGATCGTTGGTGACGAACGCACTGAGGTACGGCTCTTGCACCGCCCCCGCGTAGGCGTACGCGCCGCGCTGCAGCCAGCGCCCCGCCACTGTCCCCGCTCGCCCCGGCGCCACGGCGCTCCACGAGTGCACCATATGCACGATCGTCGGCCTTTCGAGAATGGGCGCGTCGCCGGGCACGCACCGGCCCGGGCGCAGATCAAAGAACCCACGGTTCCCGCTCGAGTTGATGAGGACGAGGTCGGCGCCGAGCGGGCGCGACGCCGCGAGCCGCCAGTCGCGCTCGCCCTGCCTGGGCGTATCGAACAAAGTGGTCTCGATGCCTCCCGCGCGCAGGCCGTCGGCCGCGGGCGCCATGTCGAACTCAGACCAGGGCCTCTCGGGCTTGTACCCGTCAAACAGCCACGCTGTGCGCACCGGAAGGAACAGCCCGCACATGGCGCGGTACGCCGCCTGCGACTCGTTGCCGAAGATCTGCCCGGCCCATGCCCAGCGCTGTGTGCCGCCGTCGATGCGCCCGATGCGGTCGGTCAGCGCCGCCTCGTCCTTGCCCGACAGCGCGTAGCGGACGGGAAAGTTGAGGCACAGCGACACGGCGTCGATCGCGTCGCCCGGTTCACGCCACGCATACCCCGTCTGCTCGCACGCCCGCTCGATCTTCATGGCCAGGGCCTCGACCGCCGACCGCGTCGCCGATCGATTCACGTGCTGATCGAGCCCGCCGAGCCAGATGATCGGCTGCCCGCGCCCGGCCGCCAGCGCCACAGCCGCGGTCCACGCACCGTCCTGCGCATTGGCGATAACAACGCCCGGCGGTGCGAACCCGAGCCCCTCCCACGCTGTGCGCAGCGCTTCGGCCGAGGGCTCACCTTCGACGCCCCAGGCCCTGCACACGGCCTCGAGCGCCGCCGACTCGACGTCCCACGATTCGCCCGGGATGTCCGCGTTCCATGTGACGACCGCATCGGGCTCGAACGCGCGCACGAAGCGCCCGATGTCCTCAGCCGCACGCGGAGTTCCGTTGTCGATCAGCACCGGGTAGCGCCCGTCGAGCGACCACCCGCCGATCGCCGCCACATACGACCGCCCGTCGCGCACCACGACCCCCACCGGCACGACCCACCCGCAAAACACCGGGGAAACCCTGCAGGTGGCCCAGGCCGC
>JADFOF010000378.1 GCA_022563015.1 Planctomycetota bacterium | reverse complement strand
CCAGGCGGTGCCGGGGAGCGGCTTTGCCAGGCTCACGCGGGCAGTGAACAGCCAGAAGTGCATCCGTGCCGGCGGCAAGCACAACGACCTCGACGATGTGGGCAAGGACACCTACCACCACACGTTTTTCGAGATGCTGGGCAACTGGTCGTTCGGGGACTATTTCAAGGATGAGGCGATTCGCTGGGCGTGGGAACTGCTGACCGATCGGTTCGGGCTCGACGGCGATCGGCTGTACGCGACGTACTTCGAGGGGGACGAGAGCACGGGGCTCGAGCCGGACATCGAGGCCAAGGAACTGTGGCTGCGGTTTCTGCCCCAGTCGCATGTGCTGCCGGGATCGTACAAGGACAACTTCTGGGAGATGGGCGAGACCGGGCCTTGCGGCCCTTGCAGCGAGATCCACTACGACCGGATCGGGGGTGGGTGGTCGCGATGCAGCGGCACTGGTGAACCGCGAGGATCCGGACGTGATCGAGCTGTGGAACCTGGTGTTCATCCAGTTCAATCGCGAGAGCGCGACGGTGCTCAAACCGTTGCCGGCCAGGCACGTCGATACCGGGCTGGGCCTGGAGCGTCTGGTGTCGGTGCTGCAGGGCAAGGCGAGCAACTACGACACGGACCTGTTCACGCCTCTGTTTGAGGCGATTGAGCGTGAAACGAAAGCGCCGCACGCTTATTCCGGCAAGCTGGGCGAAGAGGACGAGGGCGACGTGGACATGGCCTACCGCGTGATCGCAGACCACGTGCGCACGCTGACCTTCGCGATCACAGACGGCGCCCAGCCGAGCAACGAGGGCCGCGGATATGTGCTGCGCCGCATTCTGAGGCGTGCGGTCCGGTTCGGTCATCAGCGGCTGGGTGCCGAGACGGGATTCTTGAGCGCGATCGTGCCGACCCTGGTGAGCGAAATGGGCGACGCGTTCCCTGAACTTCGCAAGGCTGAAACGCGTGTGGTCGAAGTGATTCGAGAGGAAGAAGAAAGCTTTGGGAAGACGCTAGATCAGGGAATAAGACGACTAGAAGAGGTCCTTGCTCGAACAAGCGAGTTGTTTTATAACCGCGCTCTTGGCACGCCTCTTGAGGGCAGAATCGACGCGTATATTGACTCATTTAAACGGTCTCGAACTCACGGACCACGTCCAGTGGTTGCGGTGTTTCGATCATCGGCCATCGACTGGTCCGAGTATGATGGACCGCGGCCTGTGGTCTCGGCCGACGACGCCTTCCAGCTTTACGACACCTACGGCTTCCCACTCGATCTCACCCAGATGATGGCCGAAGAACGCGGGCTCACCGTCGATGTCGAGGGGTTCGAGCGGTGCATGGCTGAGCAGAAGGAGCGCTCGCGGGCGGCGCAGAAGGCGACGGCGGGAGACGCGGGTGAGATCACGCTGCCGCCGGACGCGATCGCGCGGCTCAAGAAGCTCGGCGTGGCGGCGACGGATGACTCGCAGAAGTTCTCGGGGCGCGACATGTCGTCGCGCGTGCGGGCCATCTGGAACGGCGCCGACTTCGACAACCGCACGCAGATCGGTCGCGTCGGTGGCGATCGGCTCACGCCCACGGGCATTATCACTGAGCGGACGAGCTTCTACGCCGAGATGGGCGGGCAGGTGGCTGACACCGGGCGGATCAATGTCACCGGCGAGGACACCACCGCACTGCACGACGAGCACGAGGGCGGCGAGTTCAAGGTGCTGTCGGCCAGGGCGTTCGGCGGGTACGTGCTGCACATCGGGCACATGACGCGCGGCGAGGTCCGTGTGGGGGACCGTGTCGCGCTGCACGTCGACCGCAGCCGCCGCGAGCCGATCCGCGCCAACCACACCGCGACACACCTGCTGAACCTGGGGCTGCGCGCGGCACTTGGCGAGGGGACGGACCAGAAGGGCTCGCTCGTGGCGCCCGATCGGTTGCGGTTCGACTTCCCGCACAATGGGCCGGTCGCGGTCGAGGATCTGGCGGCGGTCGAGGCGACGGTGAACGATCAGATCGAGCGCGGCTTGACGGTCTACTCGGACGAGGTGCCACTGGAACTGGCGAAGAGGGTCAGCACGCTTCGGGCGGTGTTTGGCGAGATCTATCCGGACCCGGTGCGCGTCGTGAGTGTGGGCGTGCCGATCGCCGACTTGATGAGTGACCCGGAGAACGAGAAGTGGATGGCGTACTCGGTCGAGCTGTGCGGCGGCACGCACCTCGCGACGACAAACGAAGCCAAGGCCTTCGCGATCGTCAGCGAGACGGGCATCGCCAAGGGGATCCGGCGGATCGAAGCGGTGACTGGTGTCGCGGCGATGGCGGCCGAGACTGCCGCGGACGGGCTCAGCACGCGGATCCAAGAGGCCGGGTCGCTGAGCGACGAACAACTGGGCGCGGAATGCACAGCGATGGCGGCTCAGATCGACGCCCTGACCCTGTCGGTGGTTCGTCGGGCGGCGCTGAAGGAGCAGCTCGCCGGCTTGCAGGATCGGCTCAAGGCGGCGCGCAAGAAGGCGTCCAAAGCCGCGGCCAAGGAGGCTGCCGCGAGGGCGCGCGTGATCGGCCGGACCGCCCGGGACAAGGCCCATGCCGTCGTCGTCGAACGGCTCGACGTGGGCGGCGATCGGGCGGCGCTGCAACAGGCGATGAAGACGATCCGCGACGTGAGCCCCGGGTCGGCGGTGCTCCTGGCCAGCCTGGACG
>JADFOF010000377.1 GCA_022563015.1 Planctomycetota bacterium | reverse complement strand
GCCCCCCGGAACCAGTCCGCCGCCGCGCGCAACCTATCATTGGCTTCAAAGTCGCCAAAACCCTCCCCCACCGCGCCCAGGCGACAGGAGCACCCACGGATGGCACGGAATCGCCCAACTCCGACCCACGCCAAAGCCATGGAGATCGTCGAGCCCATCGGCGCCCGCGTCCTCGTCCGAAAGGACCAGGACAAGACCCAGACCAGGTCCGGCATACACCTGCCCGACAAGATCGAAATCCCCACGCTCACCGGCCGCATCATCGCCATCTCATCTCAGGTCGACTCCGACGACGACTACCCCATCTGTCGCTACGACCGGGTTCTGTTCAACCCAAAGCACTCCATCCCGGTCGATTTCGAGGGCGACAATCGCCTGTTCGTCATCCCCATCGAGGACATCGTCGCCGTTTTCCGAAAGGAGTCGTGACGACGCTTGGCCGGAGCGAATGGCGCCACACCACCACCACAACCCGCTGCTCGCACCGCTCGAATCCATCCCCGACCCGCTCCCATTGCGCCCGCGCCCGCCGACGCTCGGACGCCGCATCCCCGTCATCCATCCCCCCGGGTCAAAGAGTCTCACCAACCGCGGCATCCTGCTCGCCGCGCTCGCACAGGGCCGATCCGTGCTCCGCCGACCGCTCCTGGACGCCGACGACACGCGCGTCATGCTCCACGCCGTCCAAACCCTCGGCGCAACCGTCGAAACGCACGGCCCCGACCTCCACATCGTCGGCATCAACGGACGATGGAAGCCGCAATCGCAAACGCCCGTCACACTCGATCTGCACAACGCCGGCACCGCAGTGCGCTTCCTCGCCGCCGCCGCCCTGCTCTCGCCCGTACCCGTCACGATCGACGGCACCGAGCGCATGCGCCAGCGCCCCATCGGCGAGCTCGGCGACGCCCTGCGCAATCTCGGCGCGACCATCGAGTACCCCGGCAACGCGGGCTGCCCGCCGATCCGCATCACGCCTCCAGCCGAACTCCCAAGGGCCGCCACGCTCGATCTGCCCAGGCTGCCCTCCAGCCAGTTCATCTCCGCGCTCCTGCTCCTGGCGCCCTGGCTCGACGCCGGCCTCTCACTCACCTCGCGCCAGCCCGTCACCAGCGCCTCCTACGCGCGCATGACGCTCCTCCTCCTCAGCCGACTCGGCGCCACCGTGCGCACCAGCGCCAACCTCTCCGTCATGCGCGTCGGCCCGCCCGCAGATTCACCCACTCAACGCGGACTCCCCGCGTTCGAGCTCGACATCGAGCCCGACGCCTCCAGCGCCACATACTTCTGGGCCGCCGGCGCACTCTCCTCCGCCTGCGCCGTGCGCGGCCTGCCCTCCGACTCGCTCCAGGCCGACGCCCACTTCCCCGCACTGCTGGCCAGGATGGGCGCCACGGTCGAATCGGCCCACGACACGACCACGGTCCAGCCACCCGCCTCGCTCGATCCCGTCTTCGCCGATCTCGCCGATCTCCCCGACGCCGCCATGACCCTCGCCGCCGTCGCCTGCTTCGCCACAGGCCGATCCATACTCAGGGGGCTCGGCACACTCCGCGACAAGGAGTCCAACCGCATCGACGCCCTCCGTACCGAACTCGCCAAGATCGGCGTCACCATCGACACCGACGTGCTCGGCGATCCCGACGCCATCACCATCACACCACCGGACCGCGGCGTCGACTGCGCCCGCTCCTGCCCGCCCGTCCACTTCGACACCTACGACGACCACCGCATGGCCATGTCGCTCGCACTCATCGGCCTGCGACGCCCCAACGTCTTCATCAACAACCCCGCATGCGTCGCCAAGACATACCCCGCCTTCTGGCACGACTTCGCCACGCTCTACGAATAGCGCCCGCGCGTCGCCCACCGAGGTCTATCCTTCCATACCCCGGCCGCACCGCCCGTCCACCACACCCACCGATCCGCACGGAGTCCCCGCATGACCACCGCAACCGGCGCCCAGACCATCACCAGGACCGACACCGGGCTGGACGTCCCCAACACCCCCATCATCCCCTTCATCGAGGGCGACGGCACCGGCCCGGACATCTGGGCCGCCGCCGTAAACGTCTTCGACGCCGCAGTCGCCAGGGCCTACCACGGCGATCGCAAAATCCACTGGCACGAAGTCCTCGCAGGCGAAAAAGCCTTCAACAAAACCGACAGCTGGCTCCCCGACGAAACACTCGACGCCTTCCGCACATACCTCATCGGCATCAAGGGCCCGCTCACCACGCCCGTCGGCGGCGGCATCCGCTCGCTCAACGTCGCACTCCGACAGAAACTCGACCTCTACGTCTGCCTCCGACCCATCCGCTATTTCCCCGGCGTCCCGAGCCCACTCAAGCACCCCGAACGCACCGACATGGTCATCTTCCGCGAAAACTCAGAGGACATCTACGCCGGTATTGAACTCGAAGCCGGCTCCGACGATGCCAACACCTTCAAGAAAGGCTTCAGCCAGCAATTCCCCGAACTCTGGAAAAAGGTCCGCTTCCCCGAGACCTCCGGCTTCGGCATCAAGCCCGTCTCGCAGCAGGGCACCGAGCGCCTCGTCAAGGCCGCCATCATCCACGCCATCGAAAACAATCGCCCCTCAGTCACACTCGTGCACAAGGGCAACATCATGAAGTTCACCGAGGGCGCCTTCCGAGACCGGGGTTACCAGACCGCCGTGGACCTCTTCGGCGCCACC
>JADFOF010000376.1 GCA_022563015.1 Planctomycetota bacterium | reverse complement strand
GTCGGCGACGTGCTCGACGGCCGATCGCCCCACGAGCTGCTCCGCGGCTGCGACGCGTGCGTCAACGCGATCGGGATCCTGCGCGAATCGTCCGGCGGTCAGACGTTCACACGCATGCACGCCGGGGCGACCGAGGCGCTGGTCGATGCGTCCAAGGCCCTTAGCGTCGGACGCTTCCTCCAGGTCTCCGCGCTGGGCGTTCGCGCCCAGGGCGCCAGCGCCTACCAGCGGACCAAGTGGGACGCCGAACTGATCGTCCGACGCAGCGGCCTTGACTGGACGATCTTCCGCCCCAGCATGATCCACGCCCCGGACAGCGGGATGATGCAGGAGCTCTCCAAGCTGGTCACCGGCAAGAGCCCGCCGTACAAGTTCATGCCCTACTTCGCAAGGGCCGTCACCGACACCAGCGTGTGCATGGGCCCGACGCGGTACCAGGAGTCGCAGCTGCAGCCCGTGGCGGTCCAGGACGTCGCCGCGTGCGTCGCCGCAGCCATCGACACCGACGACGCGATCGGCGAGCTCTACACGCTCACCGGGCCTGAGACCTTCACGTGGCCCGAATTGCTCGAGTTTCTGCGCGACACGCTGCCCGAGGGGTCGCCCGGGCTCAAGCCGCGCCGCGTGCCCGGCGACCTGGCCATCATCGGGGCCAAGCTGGCCGGCGCGCTGGGGCTGGGCGCCCTGCTCCCGTTCGACGCGGGCATGGTCGTCATGGCGACCGAGAACGGCATCGCCAACACGGGAAAGGCCCGCGACCATCTCGGGTTCGATCCCGCGCCCTTCCGCGAAGGCGTGCGAGCCTACGCCGCCCGTGTCTGAGTCCGAGAACCCGGTCCGGCTGTGATGATCGGGATCGCTGCGCCGCCCCGCGCCCGTCCGACCTCGCCTCGTGCGCTCGAACCAGCGATGTTACCGCCCGTGAATGCCGACCTTTCCCCGGGCGATTGCCGCCGTCGCGAAGGAGTAGGGTTCGTGCCCACAACGCCGATCGGTGAGTTGAGAGGAATCAGTCAGGGCGCGGTTGTTGCCCTCAGCCGGGCGGGAATCGTCACCGCCGAGGATCTCCAGAGCAGCGACATCGAGCAGGTCGCGTATCTTGTGGACTCGGATGACATCGCCCAAATCCTGCTGACCGAGGCCGGTCGCGTCATTCGACTTGCCAACCCGAAAAAGCGCAAGTCCACTCCCAAGAACAAAGCAACCGCCGAACACGCGGCAGAATCGCCCGACGATGCCGACGCAACCCAGCCGCCTTCACCGCCGGAACGCACACTCCTGATCGAGACGCTCGGCCTGCTCACACAGGCGGCAGGCGACGTGCTCTCGGCCAAGCCCAATCTGGCGCTGGCCCAGCGGCTGCGGACGCTCGAGCTCCTGTTCGACATCGGCTGTGAGCAGACCGAGGCCATCGCCTCGCTCCTGATCGGCGCGGTCGGAGAGCGCACCGCGGCCATCCCCCCCGATGAGGTCGCCCCGCGGTTCGGCGCAGACGTCGCCACTCTGCTGGACGAGTGCTCGATGGTGCTCGGCGTGCCGATGACGCCCACGGGCAACTCGCAGTCGGCGTACCAGAAAACCGTCGCCTCCGTCTCCGCCGCCGCACGCGCCGTCTGCGCCGCCCATGCCACCGCCTCCATCCTCGTCGTCATCGAGCTGGCCCAGCGCGAGGGGTCGGAGGTGTGGCGTCGATTCCCGGGCGGGCGCGAAATCACCCTCTGGTACTTCCGCGCCATGCGCGACGCGCTGGCCGCCGACCAGAAAGTGCCGTTCTCCTACGAGCTCGACCAGGCCGTCGACGCCCTCGAACAGATCCAGTCCCCCGCCGCCGCGTGAGAACCCCTCGGCCGACCGCCACGCCAACACCGGGCTGCCCCGGCGAGGATCTACCCCCGCTGCATATCCTGCACGGGGTCGCGAGCACGGCTGCCGCCGGCCGACCCCCACGGAACACCCTTCATGCCCCTCAAGTATCAGAAGCGTCTGCTGGCCCATCTCGCGCACGACACCTACACGCCCGCCGACGCCGACACCCTCGTTCGCGACCTCCAGGTCGAGGATGAGACCGAGTTCCGCGACGCCCTCGACCTCATGGCCGAGCAGGGGCTCATCAACATCAACCAGCGCGGGCAGGCCCGCCTGCCGTCGATCGGCTCGATGGGCCCCGAGATCGTCGGCAACTTTCGCAGCCATCCCAAGGGCTTCGGCTTTGTCCAGCCCGACGCCACCGTCCGCGAACGATCCGTCTTCATCCCGCCCAACGACACGCTGGACGCCATGACCGGCGACCGCGTCCGCGTCAAAGTCCGCAAGGACAAGAAACGCACCGGGGGCGTCGAGGGCCCGCAGTTCGTCGGCACCGTCGTCGAGATTGTCGAGCGAGCACGCACCAGCTTCGTCGGCGAGATCCAACGAAAAGGTTCGCAGTGGCTCGCCCTTCCCGACGGCAGAATCCTCACCAGGCCCGTCGTCCTGCGCGACGCCGAGTCCAAAAACGTCAAGCCCGGCGACAAGGTCGTCTTCGAGCTCGTCGAGTACCCCTCAGCCGGGAGCTATGGCGCGCTCGGCGAGGGTGTTATCACCAAGGTCCTCGGCGAGGCGGGCGAACCCGACGCCGAAACGCAGGGCGTCATCGCGGCGTACGGCCTCCCCTCCAACGAGTTCCCAAAGAAATGCAACGACCAGGCCCGTGAGATCAACAG
>JADFOF010000375.1 GCA_022563015.1 Planctomycetota bacterium | reverse complement strand
GGCCTGCCCGGGTACGGAACCTCCCGAAAGACGCCCAGACCGCCCGCTGCAAGCGAGTTTTCGAGGATCGGGTGCAGATCGATCTCGGGCAGAGAATCCAGCCCGGCCACCGCGTTTTCGGCGTCAAGAGCCTGGGCCCGCTCGGTCAGCCCCCGGCTCAGGGCCTCGATCAGCTCGGCACCGTCCCACATGCCCGGATTCTCCACATCCGCCATGGTGTTGCAATCCGGCGCGGGATGCGGCATGATCTCGCACCCGCCAAAGCCCGCGGCCGGTCACGCTGTGGGGTGGCTTACCGCGGCTGAAGAAAACGGAGAAGCCCAGCACATGCAAACTCTAATGGATCGTCTGATGAACGCCCTCGATGCGGTCAACGGCATCATCTGGCACCAGTACGTCCTGTTCATCGTCCTGGGCGTCGGAATGCTGTTCACGTTCTGGAGCGGGTTCTCGCAGTACCGCGCGCTGACACACGGCGTCGCGGTGACGCGCGGCAAGTACGACAACCCGGACGACCCCGGCGCGATCACCCACTTCCAGGCTCTCTCGGCGGCGCTCTCGGCCACGGTCGGGCTGGGCAACATCGCCGGCGTGGGCGTCGCGGTTGCACTGGGCGGCCCCGGGGCGGTGTTCTGGATGTGGATGGTGGGCATCTTCGGCATGGCGATCAAGACCACTGAAGTGACGCTATCGATGCTTTACCGCAACACCGACGATCCGGACAACCCGCACGGCGGCCCGATGTACGTCGCCAAGCAGGCGTTCAAGGACCGCGGTATGCCGGGCGTGGGCAAGGTTGTCGGCGGCATTTTCGTCGTCACGCTGCTGATCTCGACCATTACGGGCGGCAACATGTTCCAGTCCTGGTCCGTCGGCGAGATCACGGAGAATTACTTCCAGGTGCCGTCCATTGTTTCGGGGATTATTCTGTCGGTGTTGGTGGCGATGGTGATCATCGGGGGAATCAAGCGGATCGGTTCGGTCGCGGGCCGAATCGTGCCGTTCATGTGCGCCGTGTACCTGATTGCGGCCGTGGTTGTGATGATCATGAATTTCGGCGCTCTGCCGGGTGTGTTCAAGATGATCTTTGTCGGCGCATTCAGCCCGACCGAGGCTGGCGGCGCATTCATGGGCGGCACGGTGGGTTACGCGCTGCTCTGGGGCATGAAGCGGGCGTTGTTTTCTTCTGAGTGTGGGCAGGGGTCGTCGCCGATCGCTCACTCTGCAGCAAAAACCAATGAGCCGGTGCGCGAGGCGGTTGTCGCCGGCCTGGAGCCGTTCATCGACACACTCGTTGTCTGCTCGCTCACAGCATTCGTCATTCTTTCGACGGGTGCGTACGACCGCGGGCACGAGGCGCAGTTCGACGAGGGGAGCCCGATCGCTGTTGTGGCGGTCGACAAGGACGGCGATGGCCAACAGGATCTGAATAGTTCGGACATTCCACTGTGGACGCTCTCGACACCGTCCGTACCGGTGCGATTGCCTGATGCTCGAGAAACCTCCGGGCCCTGGATTGGTGGAGAGGACGTTTTCATGGTGGTGCATGCCGGGGACGACTCCAATACCGGTCTCGATCTGCACCGCATCAATGGGAATATTCGCCTGGACGAAGAGGGAAATCCCACGCTCATCGAGTGGACCGGCAAGAACAAGCAGTTCGCATCAGCGACAAAGCCACAACTGGCCGAGAGTGGGACCGAGCTGTACGTCGATTACCCCGGCCCATCGCTGACCGGCCACGCGTTTGACCGTGCAATTCCCGGGCTTGGCAAGTATCTCGTTACCTTCGCAGCGTGGCTGTTCGCACTCTCGACCATGATTTCATGGAGCTATTACGGAGAGCAGGGTGTCGTATTCCTGTTCGGACAGAAGTTCATCGTGCCCTACAAGCTCTTTTATTGTACGATGATCGTTGTCGCCGCTGCGGGATTTATCCAGACCGATAAGCAGCTTGATTCCATCACCGCCCTGGGCACCGGCGTGATGCTGTGGGCGAACATACCCATCATGCTGATCTTCGGCGCAATCGCCATGAAGGCGTACCACACCTACATCGGCAAGCTCAAGGCTGGTGAGTTTGACGAAAAATAGAAGAGTGACCTGGTGGGCGGCGAGAGTGCCGCGTGATCGTTGAATCAGGAATGAGACTCAGGGGCTCGCGTCCGGCGCGGGCCCCTTTTATGCGCGCAAACGCGTCCGGCGTGCGAGGGCTCATTCGACCTCGGAGTGTCCGTCGACCGCTGCGCGTATCCGCTCGATCAGTTCGCGCGCCGATTCCGCCGCCGCTGTCTCGGACCGCCGGACAATCGCCCGGACCGCCCACGGCAGGGGGACCACCGACACGGGCAGGTACCACATCCAGGTCGCGAAACGGTACCAGTCGAAGTACGTCCTCAGCAGCGAGTCCGTCAGCCACACGCCCGGCCAGATCGACACCGCCGTGAGCGCGACGAACGCCCAGGGCAGACCCCGATTGAGTCGGCTGGTGAACCTCAGCTCGGTCCCGTCCGTTCCCGCGACGGCCCGGGCTTCGAGCGTGCGATCGAACGGCCGCCCGAACGCCATCGCCACGAAGAGCACCCCGCCCCGCCCGCCGGCGAACCCCGGGAGCCTTCCGCGCTGCGAGAGCGTGCCCACGCGATCGAGGATCTCGTCGGCCGACAGCCGCGTGCGGATCACGGCCAAGGTGCCGGTTCTGCGCGCTGTATC
>JADFOF010000374.1 GCA_022563015.1 Planctomycetota bacterium | reverse complement strand
GATCGAGATCACGTTGGTGGGAATGTACGCCGAGACATCGCCCTCCTGGGTCTCGATGATGGGAAGAGCCGTAAGCGAGCCGCCGCCGTTCTCGTCTGAGAGTTTGGTCGAGCGTTCGAGCAGGCGAGAGTGCAGATAGAACACGTCGCCCGGGTACGCCTCGCGCCCCGGCGGGCGACGCAGCAAGAGCGACAACTGGCGATAGGCGACCGCCTGCTTCGAGAGGTCGTCGTATACGCACAAGGCGTGCTTGGGCGTTTTGCCCGTCTTGCCGTTGTGCATGAAGTATTCGCCCATGGTGCAGCCCGTATAGGGCGCGATGTACTGCATCGGAGCGGGCGTCGAGGCCGACGCGGTCACGACGATCGTGTAGTCCATCGCCCCATGCTTGCGCAGCGTCTGAACCACGCCCGCCACCGTCGATTCCTTTTGCCCGATCGCGACATAGATACAGACCACCGCCTCGTCGGTGCCCCAGTACTGCTTCTGGTTGATGATCGTGTCGAGTGCAAGAGCTGTCTTGCCCGTCTTGCGGTCGCCGATGATCAATTCGCGCTGCCCACGGCCGATCGGGATCATCGAGTCGATCGCCTTGATCCCAGTCTGCAATGGCTCGGTCACGGGCTGGCGCTCGGCGATACCCGGTGCGATGATGTCAACCTTGCGAAACTCCTTGGTGTCGATCGCGGGGCCATCGTCAACGGGTCGGCCCAGCGGGTCAACCACGCGGCCCAGCAACTCCTCGCCCACCGGCACCTCAAGCAGTCGGCCCGTCGCCTTGACCAGGTCGCCCTCCTTCACCGCGAGATAGTCGCCATAGATCACCGCGCCGACCGTGTCGGTTTCGAGGTTGAACACCTGCCCCATGACCGACCCGTCATCGGTCACGAATTCGAGCAGTTCACCCGCCATGGCGCTGGACAGCCCATAGATCTGGGCAATGCCGTCGCCGACTTCGACCACGCGTCCCACCTCGGACACTTCCAGTTCCGAAGCATACTGCTCGATCTCTTGTTTGATGACACTTGCGATTTCGTCGGTTCGGATCTTCACAGCGGCTTCCTCATTCAGGACAACATGCCTGGCTACTCAAAACGTCTACAGGTACGCCCGGCTGGGTGCGCAGCCTTGGAACTGCCGCCCGGCGGGGATGGCCCCAAGCGTAGGTGTTCAAGCGTTTAAAGTCTCCCCCTCGCCCGCGTGAAACAGGGGATTCACATCGATCGGAACCCCGCCTTCTGCCACGGCTCTGCGGGGCTCGGTCCAGGAATGAGTCCACGGACGTGCCGGGGGATAAACCTGCGGATGATTCCTGGGATGGGTCGGCAGATCGGACGGGGGATGAGCCTGCAAAAGTGGCCGATGACGTACCCCGGGATGGATCCGGAATTCTCCCCGATCTCACCCGCGTCGTGCCCTCCAGTGATTCACGACTCGGCTGGATCATCGACCGGCGATGCCCCACCGCCGTCCCCAGCATCCCCGCCCTGGGCAGGAGTCTCCTCCACCGGCGTGATGGTGAGTTGAACCTCGACCTCGCTGACCTCGATCCCGCCCATCTCGAACTGAAGCTCGCTTCCTGTCAGGCTGAAGATCGCAATCCCCGTCGAGGCGCGTTGGTCGAGTTGATCCTGGGTCAATTCGACATACGCCCGCACCGCGGTACCCGACGCTGGGTCTATCAGGCGATCAATCACTTCGGTCGGCCCTGTCACCGTGACGTCGCGCAGGAACTTGTCGTCACCGGACTTGATCCCCACGTTCCACTTCCCTGCCTGGTCTGAGGGCAGAACCAGAAAGAACCGAACAGCCGAGATCACATGCGACTTGTGCGGCACAATCAAGGTCGCGCGCACCCTCACCGCCCTGGGCAAGATCTCGGCGAACGGCGCGTCCATGACCCGCGTGGGCATCTCGACTTGCACCGCCGGCACGATGGTCGGCATCCCCATTTCGAGCGTGTTGACCATGATCTGATCCGTGCGAAGCGCCAACTCGGTGATCTCCGACCGAACGTCGTCCCAGACCGATCTTGGCAGCGCCAATTCAACCGACAGCACCATCGACCGAATATCCACCCCCGTCACCTCGGGCACGACCACCGGCAGCAGCACCAGGGTGCCGACCGTGCATAACCCCAGAACGGCTACCGACGGCTGTGCACCCCGGGGGCCGAGGGTGGTACGGCGGAAATGTTTGCAGATCAGTGGGAGCGCAGCGGAAAGAAACATGTTGATTCGCACGAGCGTAGCGGAGCCGGTGGATGCCCCCGCGCCGACCCTCCGAGCACTCTCCCGGGTGGGGTGGGTGAGGTGTTTACGGGTGTGCCACCGGCCCCGGTTTATTAGCGGAGTATTGACGCTGCCCCGGTGCCTGGCGGCCACGCGGAGGCCTACCATTATGTGGCATCAGGTTGAGCCACCGCGTCGGGCAGGCGCCGTCGCCTCCCGTGTTCCCTGCCCCCGTTGCCAACAGCGCTGGGAACGGGGCGCACGGGCCAGCCTGGCTAACCTGGCGCCGGATGGTGGGGGGCGCACGTATGGGCATGGGCTGGTGGGGGTGGCCGCATGACGGGTGCAGCAGCCAAACCCCTGGGATCGACGTGCGGGGCGAACGGCGGCACCAAAGTGCACGGGGGGCCGTGCGCCAGCCAACTTGGGCTTGGAGAATTGTCGGGCTTGTGCGCCGTGCACGATCCGGAGCGCGCCATTGAAGCC
>JADFOF010000373.1 GCA_022563015.1 Planctomycetota bacterium | reverse complement strand
AGTCCGCGAAGGCCGGTGAGCGACACATGCACTCCCATGTACAACTCAGCATCATGTCGCCTTGAGAAATGGAGATGCCCCAGGTTCCAAGCCAGCGAACCCCCGCCGCGCTGCAGACCGTGCGCGACGGACCGAGCCGCGAACAGCATCACAGCCAGCGGAAGCGCCGCAGTCGGTGCCAGCCAATCGGTGGTGATGACCCACGTAGCCGCCATCCCGAACAACACTCCGCCGGCCGCGTAGATGCCGGTATGCACGCGAAACCGCGTGACAGGGATACGATCGAACCATCGGCCCCACCGCCCCAGGCTGCCGAACATGGTCAGCTTGGGAATGATCTCGATCAGCACCACGCTGATCCAATACAGCTGAAACGCGCCGCTCAGCACAATGACCAGAACGGGCATGACGATTTGAACTCCGACGCCCATCAGCGCGTGGGCTACCAGATACCGCGTGTAGCGCCGGTCCCTGCGCAACAGTCGGACCATCTCACCGATGACGTGCCCCGGTGACAGGGCTTTTCCCACACGTATCGCCCGCACCATTTCGCCCTCAGAGCCCGGAGCGCCAGCGATGGGTCTTCCCTCAAGTTCGCTCCGCTCATGCCGCACATGAACCCGCTGCAGAATCAGCAGCCCCACCAACCCCGCCAACGATGCGGCCGGATATAGATACCGATACAGCCCATCGTCGTAATCCAGCAGCGCCGACACACCGATGAGAACGACGACCGTGGTCAGCATGCGTACTGCCTGCAATCGCGCGATGATTCTGCCGCGTACGTCGGGCGGATAGTTGTGTCGCCACAGCGCCGCCCGAACCGTCACCACGCCCGAAAGAAACACCTGGGCGGCCGCGATCTGAATAACGAACAACACGCCGCCGCCGGCCGTTTGCGGCGTCAAGATCACCGTGGCTGTGCAAAGCGCGGTGGCCGATCCAAACAGCGTCACCAGCCTCAGCTTCGGGCGCCCCGCGCACAACATGCCCCAGGCCAGACTGAACAGCAGCGATCCGATGGGCGTGGCGCTGGCGGTTGCGATGAGAAAGTCACTGCCGTTAAACGTGTTGGCCACCACAATCGAGGCGATGTTGCCCTCGACCATGCCCACGAGCACCCCCCAGGGAACGAGGTGGATGCACTCGTAGTGGTAGTTTCGGCGCGAGAGAAACGGCAGGCTTCGAGCACCCAGCAAATCCAAGGGCGACGTTCTCCTTCGAGCGGGTGGGTTAGGTTTCACAGCGCGCTGGGGCACGTAATCGCATGAACATCAACAGCTTACGCCGTGACGCGAACACCCCGGTTGGCACGACGCCATGATCGGCGGATCAAGATCCGGCTACGAATAGTTTGACCGATCCGCCGAAAAGCCTGTAGGCTCCGGTGGCTGTATGATAACGAGTTTCGCGGCTTGCAGAATCTGTCCTCCATCCTGGTTGTCGATCAACGTCTGAAATGCGTGGCCGCCTGCGCGGTCGGGCTGGTTTTGGCTCTGTGCGCCACCGGCGCGTGGGCCCAAGGCGATCCGACCCCGCCCGACTCGGGATCCGAAGCACGGGATTCAAGGCTAGCCGACGTCGACGCACCAATTCCCGGCCCTCCCAGCGACAATTCGGGCTTCGCCGACGTCAAGACACCGGAAGACTACGGGCTGTGGGTGATCGCGCCGGCCGTCGTGGCCATTGTGCTGGCCATGATTCTGCGTCAGGCTGTTCCGGCGCTGTTCATCGGCGTTCTGGTCGGCGGGTACATGCTCATCCCGTGCATGGATCCGAGTGCCCGGCCATCGGGTCATCCAGCCTTGTCTGGTCTTCGACTCGCCATCGAAACGTATGTGATCAACGCCATCGCCGAGCCGGGCGCGGGCCAGAAGGGACACATACTCATCATCGTGTTCACGCTCACCATCGGCGCGATGGTGGGTGTCATCAGCGCGAACGGCGGCACGCGGGCTCTCGTTGAATGGGTCGCGCGTTTCGCTTCAACCTCCCGAAAGGGGCAGCTCACCGGCTGGCTGGCCGGCATGGTGGTCTTCTTCGACGACTACGCCAACTCCATGATCGTCGGTCCGACGATGCGACCCATGTACGATCGCCTGAAGATATCCCGCGCCAAACTGGCCTACATCGTGGATTCCACAGCCGCTCCCGTTGCGTCGATCGCGCTGCTGGGCACCTGGGTTGGCGCGGAGTTGGGCTTTATCCAGGACGGCCTCGATGCCGTGGCGGCGACCGGAGCGCCGGAGTTCATGGCCAACATGGACAAATGGGACGTCTTTGTTCAGTCCATCCCGTACCGGTTTTATCCCATCTTCGCCCTGTGGATGGTGTTTGTCGTGGCGCTCACCGGTCGTGACTTCGGTCCCATGCGCGGGGCGGAGTCGCGGGCGCTGGCCGAGAACCCACCAAACACCGGTCCCGCCGGAGTCGGCGGGACCGAGCCGAAGGCGTCGTCGGGATGGTTGGCTGCCCTGCCCATCCTGACGCTCGTGGGCGTGACGATCGGCGCGCTCTACGCCACCGGAAAAGACGGATTGTCCGAGGGCGATGACGCTTCGCTCCGCAACATCCTCAGCTCGGCCGACTCGTACATTTCCATTCTCTACGGCGCGCTCGGTTCCGTGTCGCTGGCATTGATTCTTTCGGTGCTCGCCCGCGCTTGCTCGCTTCGTGTGGCCATGGATGGCGCGCTCGACGGAATGTCCCGGCTGTTCCCGGCGATCGTCATCCTGG
>JADFOF010000057.1 GCA_022563015.1 Planctomycetota bacterium | reverse complement strand
CGATCGGCTGGCTCGAATCCGACCGTCGCCCACGCATGTTCGCCTGCCAGTCATCGACCTGCGCGCCCATACCCAACGCCTTCGACGCCGGCCTTCGCTTCGCGCACCCGCCCGACAACCCGCGCACCATCGCGTCAGGGCTCCGCGTCCCCAACGCGGTGGGGGACTTCATGATCCTGGACGCGGTGCGCGAGTCCGGCGGGCGCGCCATGGCCGCCGACGAGCACCGACTGCTCGAGTGGATGCACCTCGTCTGCGAGACGGAGGGGATCGCGCTGTGCCCCGAGGCCGCCGCCTGCATCGGCGTGCTCGAGCGTGCCCTGCGCGACGGCACGATCGCCGCCAGCGAGACCGCGGTCGTGTTCAACACCGGCGCCGTCCAGAAATACACCGAACTCATCCGCACCGACCTGCCCACGCTCGATCCCGACCACCTCGACTTCGACGCCCTGGCCGGGTGCTGATCGCGAACAACACCGGCCATCCGTCGCTCACACTCCGCGCGGGCTTTCGCGCCAACAACCGTCCGCACGCCGTGACACTCTGGGGCCGTCTCTTCGAAGAGGGCGAGCTCTGCCGGATCGGGATGGCACTCGAACAACGACTCGGCGTCTGGAACCAGCGCCCGCAACTCGTCTGAACCCTTCCGGCCGCCCGACGCATACAATCGAAGCGTACGGGACACCAGCCGGCCGAGCGCCGATCTTCCCGGACGTGATCGGCGGCAGCCGGCGCATCGAGTCGGGCGATGAAAACTCACGTGCTGCTGGTGATATGTGGTGCGATCTGCGGCGTGCTCGGGTCTTGCTCCCAAAGCAATCGGCACCCGACCGCAGTTGCTCAGCCGCTGCCAGATTCTGTGCCGGCCGCCCTGTCATTGACAATCGGCGACGACAAGCCGCGAGACTTCATCCTGGTGCCGGCGGGGACGTTTCTGATGGGACAGCCAAAGACGGCTGCAGCCCGTTTCGTCAAGTTTCTCAGCTACACGATCATCGAATTCACCGATTATGGAGGCTGGGCACGGGAAACCACGATTGACCGACCATTCTATCTGGGTCGAACGAAGATTACTGTCGCCCAGTATTGCCAGTTCCTGAACGAAACAGAAGAGCCGCTTCGGTTCGTGGTCTTCAACAAATGGACGCGGTTTCATAGGAACGACGAGGGGCGATTCGAGCCCCTTCCAGGCTTGGGTGAGACTGCCGTCTGCACAGTGTCGTGGGACGGTGCCGTCGAGTATTGCCGATGGATGTCCAATCGCACGGGTCGGGTCTGTCGCCTGCCAACTGAAGCGGAGTGGGAGTATGCCGCCCGCGGCCCCGAGAATCGCGAGTATCCATGGGGAAACACATGGGAGTATGATATTGAATACGGTTATGGAGGCTATCCGGATCCGCCCCAAGCGGGTGCGTACCCAGTCAACGCATCGCCCTTTGGCATTCGCGACATGATCGGACGTGTCGGGGAATGGTGCTCAGATCACTACTACCAGGCGCGCAACGAAGTCGAAGACGAGATCGGGGAATCAGACCCGGAGCGAGCGAAGGATCGAGTTCAGCGAGGCCACGAACTGAAAGCCTATCAACGATTCCTGGGACGAGAGGGCCTTGATGGCGTCAAGGGTGGGCTCTACGGCTTTCGCGTGCTCATCGAGCTTGAAGACCCGTGAATCGGAATTCCCAACAATGACCGTCCGCCTCCGGGAACTCCGCCGTGCTGTCCGCCACAGGTATATCAGGCACTTACTGTGGTACTTGGCGGCCGGACTCCTCACAACAATTGTGATGTCGTGGGCGAGCACCTGGATCGGCGCGAAGAATCAAACGAGGACGAAGGAGATCCTCAAGGGCCAGCCTCCGGGAAATGATCGCACCTTCTACGTCACTCGCTCATTTGGATCCGAACTGGCGCAACTTGACTTTTTCATTGATGAGTCGGACACCCTTCCATGGTATCTGAAATGGCTGCAAGATGAGCCACCAGAGCCGACGGCCGTTGACGCCCCCTATTGGACTGTGGCCCGTCTTGACGAGAGCAATCTTCGAGGCCCCTTCGTTGAGGGCGCGCACGGATGGCCGTTCAAGTCATTGAGATGGTGGGCGACTGGCAGACAGATCGACCAGCCCCCGCCTCTCTCCTGGTGGTCGGATGAGCCGGATACCGATCTGGTGCGATGGGGTATTGTCGTCCCACGGTCTGTGAGGTGGCTCAATTCCTTCTTTTTCAAGCACGTTCTTCCGCTCAATCCGATCTGGCCCGGGCTTCTCGCAGACACCGCGATCTTTGCCTCGGGATGGGCGATGGTCGTTACCTCTTGCACCATTTGCGTCAGATGGCGGCGACGCCGACTTGGTCTATGTGAAGTTTGCGGCTGCGCGCCGGCCGGCCGGCCCGGCTCCAATTGCCCTGAGTGCAACTATCCAGGACAGTTCATCCGCAAACCCAGGATCCAAAGGATTGCCACTCGACTCGGGCGACTCCAGCGGGTCGCTAAGCACAGATACATCAGGCTGCCGCTGCAGTACTTGGCCCTCGGACTTGTGACGACCGTCGCGATGGCATGGGCGTGCACGTGGATCGGCGCGACGAATCAAACGACTGTGCGTGGGGGCTACAAGGACGAGCTTCCCAACACTGTTCCTAGTTTCGACGTCACGCGCTCATTCGGATCCGAGTTGGCCGAGGCCCACTCGATTATGGTGTTTGGCTCGTTCTGGAAACTGCTGTTTTCGATTGAACAGGACTGGCCGAAGGGCGTTGCACCTCCGTACTGGACAGTGGCCCGCCGTGCGGACGACCGTTCCTTGTTCATTGTGACGGAGGGCGCGCACGGATGGCCTTTCAAGTCCTTGATCTGGTGGGGGGTCGAAGGGCCGGATGCCCTGATGACACTCGACTTTTCAGAAGATCGGGTCGATCCCGAGACACTTTCGGTGCAGTGGGGCATTGTCGTGCCCAAGAACCAGGCGAAGCTCGATTCCCTTGGCGGGAAGCACATTCTTCCGCTTTTTCCGATCTGGTCCGGGCTACTCGCAGACACTGCGATCTTCGCCGCCGGATGGGCGATGGTCATCGCGCCGACCGTCATCCTTTACGGCATTCACGTCAGGCGACGGCGACGCCGACGTGGTCAATGCGAGGCGTGCGGCTACTCACTGGCAAACCTGCCCGGCCCTACCTGCCCCGAGTGCGGCAAACCGTTGGGTGGAGACGAACGAATCTGAGGCGGCCTGACGTCAACTGAAAACACCCGTCGCATCCGCGTTCTCGCCTTCGCTCGTGCCGGTGCTCGCATTCGTGTTCATGGTCGTGGATTGCTGTTCGGACGTGCTGGTGTCAGGCCGGCGTCGCCACTCTCCTGAGCAGGTCCAGCACCGCCGACCAGACGGCCCGATCGGGCTCCGCCTCGGCGCTGGGCGGCAGTTCGACGGCGATGACGGCCGGCGCGTCCGCGTCGGCTGCACGCAAGGCCGCGTACAACCCGCGCGCGTACGCCGATGCGTCCCCGGGCATCACGCACACGCGACCGGGCGGCTCCAACTCCGGCCGCTCCGTGATGACCAGCGCGACGATCGGCCCCTGCACAGCACCAGTGGCGTGTGCGAATCGGCCCGGCTCGAACAGCACGACCCGGCTGCGCGGCGCGTACTGCGCACCGGACACCCCGGCGCCGGGCCGATCGCCCTGTTCCATCGCCGCTGGAACCTCGACAACCTCGCGTCCGATCGCGATGGACAGCCGATCGGCCGAGATCACCCCCCGGCGCAGCACCCGCGCCGGCCGATCGACCAGCGACACCACCGTGGATTCGATCCCGCTCTCGCACGCACCGCCGTCCAGCACCAGCACCTCGTCCTCGGTGAAACTGGCGCGGACGTGCTCGGCCCGGGTCGGGGACAGCTCGCCCGAAAGGTTGGCGCTGGGCGCGACGATCGGCCCGCCAAGAGCCCGGATCAGCGCCAGCGCCATGGGATGATCGGGGCAGCGGACAGCCACCGTCGCGCCGCCGCCCGTCACCACCTCCGGCAGGCGATCGGCCCGTGGCACGATGATCGACACCGGCCCCGGCCAGAAGGCGCCCGCGATCGCGCCCGCCTCCTCCGGCCACGCGCTCGCAACCGAGCGCGCCATGTCCTCGTCCACGACGTGTACGATGAGCGGACTGCTCATCGGCCGACGCTTGATCTCGAACACGCGCGCCACGGCGTCTGGATTCAGCGCGTCGGCGCCGAGCCCGTACACCGTCTCGGTCGGAAACGCCACCAGCCCGCCCGACCGCAGCCGATCCGCGGCGCGCTCGATCAGAGATTGGCTCGGCTGAGTCATAATTCACCGGCCGTCCGGAGCGCCGCTCAGCGTCGCGGGCGGGCGCCGCCGCGCACACGTCCGCCCGCCGGCAGCACATCCGGCACGACGAACTCGATCTGATTCCGTTCCAGCGCCGTCCCGATCGCCGCGTACAGGTTCGCGATCGAGTTGTTGTAGTCGGCCATGGCCTGGATCTCCGCACGCTCCGCCTGCGCCAGCGAGTCCTGCCGCTGCAGCGCCAGATTCAGGTTGTTCACGTCCAGCGTGAGCGTCTCTTTCAGCTGCACGTTGAGCGTTCGCAGCGACTCGGCGGCGGCCAGCTTCGTCGTCTTCGCCTGCGCGATCAGCTGATAGTCCGTGATGACGTTCCGCAGAGAACGGATCACGTCGAGCACGATCTGCCGCACCGTGTTCCGGTACGCGATCGTCGCCTGCATGCGTTCCAGCGTGCGCTGCCGCACCTGCGCTTCGGCCTGACGGTTTCCCAGCGGGTACTCGAAGTTCAGCCCGAGCAGATAGTCGATGAACTGCCCGTCGTACGCGTCGCTGTACGCCGATGAGTAGTCGTCCTCGAGCCCGCTGAACCGTGTCTGAAGACGCATGTTCAGCTGCGGCAGCAGCCCGTTCTTGGCCACCTGAAGCCGAATCGACGTGTTGTCGATGGACAGGACGGCCTGGCGCATCTCCGGCCGACGATCCATCGCCGTCAGCAAAAGATCGAACAGGCTCAGCTCGATCGGCACGTCCAGCGGCTGGTCGGCCGGAACCAGCAGGATCCCCGAGCCCAGCGTCAGCTCGGGGTCGTTCATGTCCGACTTGAGCTGATCGCTGGCGAGCTTGAAGTTGCGCCGCGCGTTGAGCACCGCCCCCTCCCGCGTCTGGACGCGCGCGTTGGCCTCGGCCAGTTCGGCCTGCGTGGCGTCCAGCCCAAGGTCCACGCGCACCTTCACCTTGTCGCGAATCTCGACGCCGCGATCCAGGTTCCGCTGCGCGATCTGGAGGTCGCGATGCGCCAGCACCAGCTGCCAGTAGCCACGCTCAGCCGTCGTGACCGCGTTGATCAGGCTCGCCTCGAGCGCCGCGATCTCGTCCCGCTCCGCGTTGCGCTGCAGACGGATCTGCGAGAGCATCACGTCGGACCCGAAGCCGCGCAGCAGCGGCTGGTCGTACTGGAGCACGACGCCGATCTCCTTGGCCGGGTCCGGCGTCGTCGCCAGCCCCGGGGTCTTGGTGTCCGTAAAGATCAACTCGTGCTGGATGGACAGCTGGCCGCCCGACACAAACTGCCGCCGGATCCCCGTCGTCCAGTTCACGCTGTCGCGGACGTCCGTTCCCAGCCCGACCGCGCGGTTGCCGATCGTCGGCGACGTCGCCGGGCGGTCGCCCTTGCGCAGGTCGAGCGTCGAGAAGAGCGTCCAGTCGAAGGCGGCCTCGGCCTGCACGATCTGGGCCGCCGCAACCGCCGGCGCGAAACGCGCAAACTCCAGCTCCAGGTTCTGCGCCACCGTCGTCTTCACCACGCGCTCCAGCGTGATCTCGACGGTCTGCTGCGGCCGCCCGAACAGGTCCAGCCCGCCGTCGAAGTCCATCACGGCCTGACCGGCGCCGACCATCTCCTGCAGTTCCGGCATGAATTGCGCGTCGATGCCCAGTTGGCTGCTGAAGTCCTCGCGGACGGTCCGACGCGTCTGGGGCAGGCTCATCGCCTGCTCGAGCTCCCGGCGGACGGAATCGACCGCCGCCTGCCGCAGCTGCATCCCGGTCATCGGCTCGAACGGGCTGGCGCACCCGGCCAGGGCGACAGCCGCCCCCAGGCTCACGATCACACACCGCTGGGTCGTCGGAAGAGTCATGGGCTGCTCAAGCTACGGGCTGATACGGGAGGGGTCAATCCCGGCCCAGGAAGGCGAATACGGGCCTGGAGGTTTTTGTCGCGAATCCGCCGCCGTTCGGTGGGATCGATGCGACAAACGCCTCCGCACCGATTAGACTTGCGCGTCCGCCCGTCGGCTTGGGTTCCGTGCCGGGGGTGGATGGGCCGACCCGCAGCAACGGTAGGCCCCCATGGATGGCCCCGATGGATCGGCCACGGAACCTTTCGGGAGCACGGATATGCGCAGCACGGATGTGACCGGCTTTGTCCCACGCGGTGCGGCTCGCTCGATGACGCTGGCCGCCGCCTGCCTCCTGGCAACCCTCTCCAACTCGCTCGCACAGACCCAGGAGTCCTACGTCGTGACCACGGCCGACGGGGCCCAGTTGCGGTGCGGGCAGGGCGCGGGTTTCTACCGTATCGGTCGGCTCGATGCCGGCCAGGTTCTCGCCGTCATCGGCGAAAGCAACCAGTGGATGCACGTCTACACCCCGCTGGGCACGGAGGCGTACGTCTCCCACGACGCGGTCATCGCCAGCCTCGACGCCCGGTGGGTGACGCTCAGAACCGAACGATCGCTGCGCCACGTCAACCCGCGCACCGGAAAGCGCGGCAGCTGGAAGCCCATGTTCGATGCCCCGCTGCCCGCAGGGACCAGGCTCCAGGTCGTCACGTTCGAGGACAGCGAGGCCGCCCGCCAGCGCGCCTACCGCGTCATCGCTCCTCGCGGCGCCACAGCCTACATCGAGGCGTCCGTCGTTCGGGCCGCGACCGCCGACGAGATCGCCCTGTTCAAGGCCTCCGTCGGAGCACCCGCCGGGCATGGCGATCTCCTGCGTCCCGGTGTTGAAATCGTCGGCCCGACCGGCCCGTCCGATACGCAAGACGATTCGCAACGGACGCCCGGAGGCGAGTTCGTCCCCGGTTCGGACGGTCAGCCCGACCGATCCGAATCGGTGCCCGGATTGCTCCAGCCCGGCACGCCGGATCGACTCGAAGCGGCGTTCCAGGCCGTCAAAGGTCAGCCGGCACTCGAAGCCGAGTACGACGAGATGATCGCAGAGTTCCGCCGCGCCATCGAGGCGCTGGGCGATCGGCCCGACATCCAGCCGCTCCGCGCCGCCTACCAGCAGCGCCTGGACTACCTGCTGCTGCGCAAGGAGATTCAGGCGGCTCGCCTGGCCAGCCGGCGCTCGCTCGAGGATCTCGACAAACAGACCGAATCCCTCGCCGACACGCTGCTCGAGATGGACAAGAATCGCCGCTACGTCGTCATCGGTCGGCTCACGACCAGCATCGTGTACGACGGGCAGCGCCTGCCGCTGATGTACCGCATCCAGTCGGTCGGCGACCGCGTCCCGCGCACGCTCGGCTACCTCAAGCCCGGCGCCGGGTTCGATCTGGCGGCGAAGGTGGGCCGCGTCGTCGGTGTCGAGGGCACAACGCTGCTCGATCAATCGCTCCGGCTGAACGTCGTCACGCCCACTCGCGTCGATGTCCTCACCCCCGAACAGACCGACGCGGACTCGCCCGAGGCGCCGCCGACCGACCCGCCGGCCGACAAGCCAGCCGGCGACGGCTGATTCACTCCCGTCGCAACCCAGACACGCCCGCACCGTACAATCCGCGGCGATGACCGTTCAACCATCGAAGCGAACGCTCGAGTTCGGCAGCGGCCTGTCCGGAAACCTCGACCCCGTGCGGGCCGCCGAGCAGGTCTGCCAGAACGCCGAGCGGGATCTGGGTTCCGGCCCGGTCGACTTGGCCGTGATCTTCTGCGCCAATGCCCACATCCAGCACGCCACCCGAATCGTCGAGATCATCCGCGCCCGCCTTGATCCGACCATCCTGATCGGCGCCAGCGCCGGGGCGCTCATCGGCGGCGCCAGCGAACTGGAGGACGCGCCCGGGGTCTCGTTGCTCGCCGCACGCATGCCCGGCGTGCAGATCCATCCCTTCGATCAGCGCGATCTGCTCCCGTTCGACGACACGACCGACAGAGGGCTCCAACGCCTGGGCGAGGGCTTCGGCACAGCCGACGATCTCGTCGCGTGCATGATCTTCGTCGACCCGTTCAGCGTGCCGCTGGTTCGACTGCTCCCCGCGCTCAACCGCGCCCGCGCCAACACCGCCCCCATCTTCGGCGCCGTCGCATCGGGCGCCACCGAGCCGGGCGGCAACGCGCTGATTCTCAACGGCACGGTGAGCGACCGCGGGCTGGTCGGCGTCAGCTTTCGCGGCTCGCTCGACGTGGACACCGTCATCAGCCAGGGATGCCGACCCATCGGACAGAACTTCGTCGTCACCAAGGCGCGCAACAATCTCATCCTCGAACTCGGCGGTCGGCCGGCCCTGGACGTCGTCCAGGACACGCTCTCGGATCTGCACGACCAGACGCAGGATCTGCTCCGCAAGGGCGGCCTGCTCATCGGCCGCGTCGTCGACGAGTACAAGGAACGCTTCGGCAAAGACGACTATCTCATCCGAAACGTCGTCGGCGCCGAAGAGAGCACCGGGGCCATCGCATGGGGAGATGTCATCCGCGTCGGACAGACCGTCCGCATGCACGTGCGCGATCCACAATCTGCCCACGACGATCTGGCCATGCTCCTGGACGCGCAGAAGCTCCACGATCGTCCGGCCGGGGCGCTGCTGTTCCCCTGCACCAGCCGGGGCCGATCGTTCTTCGGCAGGCCCCACCACGACGCCGCCGCCGTCTCGCGCGCCTTCACACCCTCCCCAAGCGCCCCGGAACTCGCCCGTGGCGGCCAGGCGATCGAGCCGGTCGGCGGCCCGCTCCCCATGGCCGGGTTCTTCGCCGCAGGTGAGATCGGGCCCGTCGGCGACGACAGCTACCTGCACGGCCACACCGCCTGCGTCGCGCTCTTCCGCGAGGCAACTGGAGCGTCCGCAGATCAGATGTAACCTCGAGGTGTCCGGTCCGTTGCGGACGCGGCGCGCTAAGAGAAACGGCGCTCACTCCTCGCCGGCGTGATCCGGCCCCGACATTCGCCGAACCCGATGCGCCTGAAACCCTCGCGCTCACAGAAACCCTTGAGAATCACCTCGTCGCCGTCGGCGAGAAACGTGCGCGTCTCCCCCGTCGGCAGTTCGATCGGCGTGCGCTGCGAGCCGGGGACGATGATCGGCTCGTCCGCGAACGGGTCGCCGTCCCATGTCAATTCGAGCAGGCACCCGCGGGCGCCGCGCGTCGGCCCGGACACCGTGCCCGACGCGAGCAAGTCGCCCGGCTGCATCAGGCACCCGTTCGACGCGTGGTGTGTCAGCATCTGCCCGATCGTCCAGTACATGTCCTTGAAGCGGCCCCGGCTCAGGCGCATCGGCGACAGCCCGCGTTTCCGCATCTGTTCGCTCTGAAGATACACCTCCAGCGTGATGTCAACGCCGCCCATCGCGGAGTTGCGTTCGCTCGTGAGATAGGAAAGCGGCTTCGGGTCGCCGTCGGCGCGCTCGAGCGCCGGTGTGCGGAACGGCGCCAGCGCCTCCATCGTCACGATATACGGCGAGATCGTCGTCGCGAAACTCTTGGCAAGGAACGGCCCGAGCGGCTGGTACTCCCACTTCTGCATGTCCCGCGCCGACCAGTCGTTCACGAGACACAGACCGAAGATGTGATCCTCGGCGTCGTCGATCGAGATAGGCTGGCCGCTTCCGTTTTCATCCTCGTTGCCCTTGCCGACAAAGAACCCGACTTCAAGCTCATAATCGAGCAGTTTGCAAGGCCCAAACACAGGGTCGCCATCAGCGATCGTCGCGCCCGGCAGGATCTGCCCGCAAGGCCGACGAATCTCCGTCCCACTCGCCACAATCGTCGAAGCCCGCCCGTGATACGCGATCGGAATGTGCTTGTAATTGGGCAGAATCGGATTGTCCGGTCGAAACATGCTGCCAACGCTCGTGGCGTGAAACAGCGAGGCGTAGAAGTCGGTGTAGTCTCGCGTGCGAAATACAGAAGAGAATCGTACATCGGACTGATTGAACAGAGCGGATGCCAACTTGCTTGCATGACCACCATCGGTCATCAACAGTTCTATGAGCCGAGATCTCAGCTCATTCCGCGAATCCGCGTCAAGATCAGCGAGTGCGAATCTGGGATCTACGGCATCAGGTTTTATCCGATCGCTAAACTGCCCCAGCAGGTTGCGCTGTGCGAGCTGGGCCACGTCAAGAACGCTCTTGCCGATCAGAACCCCGAGATGCTGGTCGTCGCTTCCCGCGTCGGCCCATGCACAAAACGGCAGATTCTGAATCGGAAAGTCCGTCTCCGGGTCATTCGCCGACTCAACCCAGGACTCGAGCTTCGGGTCGTGCGTCTCATTGATCTCATACGGCATCGTCTCGCTCCGGCTCCCTCCCCCGCGTGCGGGGGAGGGCTGGGGTGGGGGTCTTCAATCTTTCGTTGACTCGATGATTCTCAGAATAGTACTGGCAACCGAGTCCGGGTCTCTGGTCACCTCTGACGCGGTGAACCGAACTATGGTCAGCCCGCGCTCAGCCATCCACCGATCCCGTCGATCATCGTGCTCTTTGCGAACGCCACTGTGCGATTGCCCATCGATCTCAACCACCATCGCCGCCTCGTGGCAATAGAAGTCAGCAATGTACGGGCCCAGCGGGTGCTGACGGCGAAATCGCAGACCCGTAATGTTCTTGCGACGCAGCAGTTTCCAGAGCGTTCTTTCGGGGATGGACATGCTGTGCCGAAGCTCTCGTGACCGTTTGAGCGAGCCTGGGACGCCGCGCAGGTCGGGATCGGCCTTTCCCTGATATTGGCGGCTCAAACCCCCCTCCCCAGCCCTCCCCCGCACGCGGTGGAGGGAGCCGGAGTCCTTTCGCCCGACGACTCTCACAACAACCCCAACGACTTCAAGTCATCCACCGGCTCGCTGAACGAGCAGGATCCGAACGACAGCGCGAACGTCTCGCGCACCTTCGCCAGCATCACCAGGTCCACCGACAGATCCCGCCATCCGACCCCGTCGTCCGCGAACGTGAACACCGATGCGTCCCGCTCTTCGAGAATCGGCACCAGCGAATCCACGTCGAGCCTCTGCCCACGAGCCAGCGCCGCCGCGATAAACACGTTCAGGAACCCGTGCATCGTTCCCACGTCGCTGTCGAGGTCGTACGTCAAGCGGTAGTCGCCGCGCACCGGGTGGTGGAGCCCCGCCGTCGCCTTGAACGGCACGTCCGCCGCCGCACACGCGTGCACAAACACCGCCACCTGCTCGCACGTCGGCATCATGCTCGCCTCGACACCGCCGGTGCGGATCTTCGCCGCCAGCGCCGACCCGGCCATCGCCGCGATCAATCCCCGGCTGTCCCCGTCCACCGGCACCTCGCAGAACGGGAACACCTCGTCCGGCACGCGATCGACGACGCGCTCCACGGCGTCGGTGTCAGGCGTCTTGATCTCCAGCGCGTCGGCCACCGCCAGCCCGTTCATCTCGCGCTCGTGCCGATCGTTGAACGCCGCCATCGCATCCAGGCACTCGTCCAGTTCAGTGTCCGCGATCACGGAGACGCGCCACGGCTCGCCCGCGTCCGCACGCTCGCGATACCCGCTGGTGGCGAACGTCCCGGGCATGAGCATGGCCGCGTGCTCGCTCAGTTCCTCCAGCCGCGTCGCCGGGCAGATCAGCCGCCCCAGAATCCACTCATGCTCGCCCATCCGATCCCGCGCAAACGTCTCCACCGTCGGCTGCATGTCCAGTGAGGCCGGCGGAAACAGCCCGGCGTAGTCGATCAGGCCGGCCATCAGCGTCCGGACCGCCTGCGTGGGTGCGTGCGTCGTCATGCCCAACAATAGAGCGGTCTCAATCCACGCGTCGAGTCCGCAACTGATCCAATCCCGAGTCTTCTTCTATGTACCTCAGCGGTGTGTCAGGGCGACGCCTTGATCGGCTGCTCCGCGAACAGCGTCCGCCCGTCAAACCGCGCGATCCAGAGCTGGCTGCTCGGCCGGGTGTCGCCCTCGCCCAGGGGCCCGCGCTGGCCGGTCCACATCATGTACGTGCCGTCCGGGCTGAACACGGGCAGCACGTCCGCGCCGTTCGATTTCGTCACACGCACGCGGCGCAGCTCGCCCACGGGCCTGGTCGTGTCGGCCTCGACCGCGAACACCTCATAATTGAAGTGCCCCAACTCGCTCGTGCCGTACACCATGAACGCGCCCGACGGGTGCCAGAACGGCGCCCAGTTGACGTACCGGTTGGCTGTCATCGGGTGCTCGGTCTTGATGGCCACGGGCACGCCGTCGGCATCGAACGCCAGCTCCGCGACATAAAGCTGCAGCAGATCGTCGCCACGCCGATCCGATCGGTAGCAGATCCACGTGCCGTCGGGCGAAAAGAACGGCCCGCCGTCGTACCCGGGCGCGGTCACCAGCGGATGGTGCTCTTGCGTGGCAGTGTCGAAGATCCAGATGTCCGCCTCCGGCCGCCCGATCAGCTTGGTCATTGCTTCATCCACGTGCGCGTAGAGCACGAATCGACCGTCCGCCG
>JADFOF010000056.1 GCA_022563015.1 Planctomycetota bacterium | reverse complement strand
TGGCTGTCATCGGGTGCTCGGTCTTGATGGCCACGGGCACGCCGTCGGCATCGAACGCCAGCTCCGCGACATAAAGCTGCAGCAGATCGTCGCCACGCCGATCCGATCGGTAGCAGATCCACATGCCGTCGGGCGAAAAGAACGGCCCGCCGTCGTACCCGGGCGCGGTCACCAGCGGATGGTGCTCTTGCGTGGCCGTGTCGAAGATCCAGATGTCCGCCTCCGGCCGCCCGATCAACTTGGTCTTCGCCTCATCCACGTGCGCGTAGAGCACGAATCGACCGTCCGCCGACCACGAACCCTCCGCGTCGTACCCCGCCCGCTCGAACAAGACCGTCGGGATCGCGCGCTGGCCCGCGACCGGCTCGCCCAGCATCTCCGGCACGCGCACGGTCGTGACTTCCATCTCGGACGGGAACGCCCACTTGTACCGCCCGCCCCGGCGCTCGTACCCCGGCGCATCGATCGTGTCGGGCTCCACAAGCGTCGAGCCGAGCATGACCAGCCCACGCTCGGTCGGATGAAACCACCCGCACGTGTTCGCCGAACCCCTGGGAGAAATCTCGATGGACGTTTCCAGACCGGTGATCGCACCGCCCGAGTCTCTGACCAGCCTGGCCACGAACATCGAATAGTGCTCGCTGGCCGACTCGCCCGCCACAGGTGCCAGCACCGCCTGGAAGATGATCCACTCGCCGTCGGGGCTGAAATACGCCTCGCCGGCCTTGAGAAACATATCGCGATCGGTCAGCTGCACGTGGTCCGTCAGCACCGGTGCTTCAAGGGTCTTCCAATCGAGCGGTTCGGCGCCCGGCTGTCCCAGGCACCCGCCGCTCGTGAGCATCACGACTGAACCGAATACGATTACGTTGCGCATTGTCTCATCTCCCTGGACTCGGTGATGGTGATCTGCGCGGCTATCGTAGCGCTCAGGATCGCACACAATGCCCTGCACAAGCGACGTTTCCATCATCGCCCGCACCGAGTCGTATGTCGTCGTGGACAAGCCCTGCGGCCTGCTCTCGGTCCCGGGGAAAGGGCCCGGCAACGCCGACTGCGTCACTGCCCGCGTCCGCCGGATGTTCGCCCACGCCGCCGGGCCCATGGTCGTGCATCGGCTGGACATGGACACGTCCGGCCTCATCGTCGTCGCGCTCGACGCCCCCACGCAACGATCACTGTCCATGCAGTTCGAGGCCCGAAAGGTCGAGAAGTCCTACATCGCACTCGTGCAGGGCGACGTGCCCGCCGACTCCGGCCGCATCGACGAGCCGCTCCGCACCGACATCGCCAACCGTCCCCGCCAGATCATCGATCACGCCCAAGGCCGCCCCGCGATCACCGACTGGCGCGTTCTTGCCCGCGAGACCGACCGCACGCGCGTCGAGTTCGTGCCCCGGACCGGCCGGACTCACCAGCTCCGCGTGCACGCCGCACATCGGCGCGGGCTCGGATGCCCGATTCTCGGAGATCGTCTCTATGGCGATCCCGACTCGGCCCCAAGGCTGATGCTCCACGCCGCCACCCTCTCGTTCGTCGATCCCGCAACCAATCGCCGCGTCGAGTTCTCCTCGCCCGTCCCGTTCTGATACGGTTCCTGTTTTTCCTATGGGCGCCGCAAGCGAAGCGCGATGTACGAGCCCCTAAACCGTATGAATATGTACGAGGCACGACCGGGAGGGAGTGCTTGATCGCGAGCCGACGCGGGGGCGTGCGCCCAACCACGCTCCCTTCCGGTCGCGGCTCGTCCGGGCGCATGGTCTCCCACATCCGAGCCTTCGCTCACAGCGTCGCGGACGTGTACGGCAACAGGCCCATGTACCGGGCCCGCTTGATCGCCTGGGCGATCATCCGCTGCTCGCGGGCCGACGAGCTCAGCCTTTTTCGACCATAAATCTTGCCGTTCGGGCTCAACATCCGCCGCAGGTTCTCAATGTCCTTCCAGTCGACGTACTTCACGCCGGACGCGGACTTCTTGACCACCTTGATCTTCTGACCGGGACTGAAGCGAGTAAATCTGCTCATGCTGATCCGTCGTGGACAGTGTGGCCCGCGCTCGTCGGCCGCGAACACCGCGCCGACCCGCGGGCGACGGGTCGAATAGGGGGCAACTATAGCCTCAACCTTTGCCCGGCTCTACGGGCGTCAACGCCGGTGCTGTCGGGGCATCGGGCAGCTCCGCAACTTTCGGTCGCCGACCGATCAGTATCGCGTCCAATGAAAATCGCCCGGCCCCAAACAGAAGCAGAATCAACGCCACCCCAACGAACGCGCTGCTCCGCCACACGTGGCAGACCGTGAGCTTGTCCTTCGGGCAGAATATCGCCAGATCCCCGAAGCATCCGCAGTCCACATCGATGTTCCCCGACATCAGCGCCCGGTTGATCACGTACACGAACGACGCGGTCAGGCCGGCCAGCACCAGCGACGACGAACGAGTCCAGATCCCCAGGATCAGCAGCACGCCGCACACAATCTCGATCAACGGCATCGTGAACGCCGCCGACTCGATCAACTGCGGCGGCAGAATCTCGAACGCCTCGATCGAGAACATGAACTTGCGGATCGGATCGTCCACAGGTGTCGCTGGCGGCTTGACCTTGTTGTACGCCGCGAACAGCATCAGCCCGCCCAGCGCCAGCCTCAGCACCAGCAGCACCGCGGAAATCTTCGTCGATCTGATCATCTACTGCCCCGGGCCCGTCGTGACCGCGTACCCGGCCTCCTGCCAGCCCGGGAACCCCGCGTCAAGAATCAGTATGTTGTGATACCCCGCGCCCTTGAGCAGGCGCCCGACGTCTTTGGCCTCGCTGCACAGCCCGCCGCGACAGTACAGGATGATCGGCAACTCCGCATCCAGCCAGGCGGCGACCTCTGCGTATCGGTCGGCGTCCGCCGTCATCTCGAGCGACAGATTCAGCGCGCCCTCGATATGGCCGGCCTCGAAATCATCCTTCGGCCTGGCGTCGATGAACACCGCCGTCGCGTTCATCCAGTGGGTGTGCGCGTCCTCGAGATTGATGTGCCCTTCCGGGAGCGTGGCCGCCTCGCCCGGCCCAGGTGCCGGCGTCGGGTCAGTCTCGACCGGAGCGCCGCCGTCATTGTCGCCCGTCTCGACCGCGGGGCCACTCGGACTCTCGGTCTGGTTGGCCTGGTTGTTTGCCTGCACGGGCCCACTGGGTTCCAGCGGGCCGTGAAGCCACGAGTACGCCGCCCCGCCTGCAACCGCGATCGCCACGATCGCCAGCGACCGCGTGACCAGCCGCTCAAACCCACACGCCGCCTTTCGCATTGTCGTCACGCCGTTCTCCCTTCATCGAGCGCCGTCGTCTCTAACCACCCGAGGAGGCCACACGCACGAACCCCTGGTACTTCATCTCCAGCGATTCCTCGTCCGGAACATCGGTCGTGATGATCAGCGTGCCGCGCATCGCGCCGTTCTGAGGCGCATCGGGCATCCGGATCGTCACCTCGTACGACGTCGGCCTGTCCGCGTCGTTGGGCGTGGCCGCGAACTCCACCGACGCCCCGTTCTCGCCCGCGTGCCTGACGCCCAGGATCTTGAACGGCTCGCCGGATCGGCTCTTCATCGTGAACGAGTGCTCGATCGCCGAGCCCGGTTCCAGCGCCCCGAACTGCAGGATCTTGGGCGCCTCGAGGTCCCCCAGAATTGTCGCGTGGATCCGCAGCGTCAATCGACGCCGCACGCTGTAATTCGTCCGAATCGTCGCGTTCACCAGGATATCGCCCGGCGTGCGCGCCCCGGACATCGTGATCTCCACCATGGCCCTGGTGACCTCCTCGCCGTCCCTGATCACCCGCTCCAGGCCCAGCAGTTTCGCCTTGAACCGGCGGTCGCCGTCGAAGCTGACCCGCC
Source organism: Planctomycetota bacterium (assembly GCA_022563015.1). Lineage (GTDB taxonomy): Bacteria > Planctomycetota > Phycisphaerae > Phycisphaerales > UBA1924 > JADFGU01. The sequence goes on along the minus strand of JADFOF010000056.1, from coordinate 8,880 downwards.
GCAGTTGAAACGTCGGCTCCTTCGTCGTCACCGCGATCGTGCGCGTCACCGTCGCGCCCTTCTGAACGTCCCCGAAGTTCAACGGCCACGGCGTAATGCGGACGATCGGCTCCACGAACGCCGTCACCTCGACTATGGCCGTCGGCGTGTCCGGGTCGTTCGACGTGATCGTCACCTTCTGCTCCACCTTGTCGAGCTTGCCGAACGAGTTCAGCGTCACGTCCATTATCACCGACTCGCCCGGCGCGATACGCACGTCGATCGCCGTGCCCTTCGTCTGCACCAGCTGCGCGTCGCCGATCCGCGGCACCGTGCACCCGCAGGTCGACGCCAGCGTCCTCAGCACAAGCTCCGCATCGCCCGTGTTGCGGATCGTGACCTGCTGCGTGTACGAGTCCGGTTCATACAGCTTCCCGAAGTCCAGCGCGCTCGGTTCGAGCACGATGTTCGGCCGCGGGACCTCGGCCGCCGGCGCAGCCTCCTGCCCGCACGAGCTTGCCATCGTCACGAACACCCCGAGCGCCAGGCTCATCGTCCCCGCGATTCGATTGGTGCCATTCATCACTGATCTCCCGTTCTGATCTGCCGATGCTCTACTTGTCGTTCTTCTTCTTTGGGGGCGGCACGTCCGCGTCGAACACGGCGCGCTCGCGCAGTCCGGAGCGGTCGTCCGACGCTTCCGGCGGAACCATCCCGAACACCATCAGTTGCACGCGCTCCTCGTCGGGCATGTCCGTCTTCATGACCACCGTGGCGCGGATCATCCCCGGCGTGCTCGGCGCCAGCACCGTCAGCGTCACCTCGTACGCCGACGCGGGCGCCTCGCCGCCCACGGGCACGATGTCCCACTTGATCGGCTCGCCCAGGTTCGACTGCTCATCGAATCCCTTGATCGTGAACACCACGCCCGATCGCGTCTCAACACGGATCGTCGGCGTCACAATCTCACCCATGGTCAGGCTCCCCAGCGCGATCCGAGGCTGGCTCACCGCGATGTCCCCGAGCACCTGCCCCGTCACCGTCACCATGACCGATTCCCGACGTGGGTCGTTCGTCCGCACGCGTATGGTCCCGCGCATCATCCCCGGCTTGGCGGTCCCATCGCACAACGCCTCCAGGTCGATCTTCCACCCGGTGCGACCTTCGTCGGAGACTCTCTCGCGGCCGAGCACCTCGACAGTCAGGCTGTCGTTGCCGATCACGTCCACCGTCACGATGTCGAAGTCCTCGGCGAGTCCCGTCACGCTGAAAAAGCTGCTGACGAACTCGCCCCTGCGCAGCATGCCCAGGTTCACCATGGTCGGGTCCACGCTCACGATGGGCCTCACGAACGCCGTCACGTTGATCCGCGCCTGCGCATTCGGGAGCGATGCGTCATTGGTGGTGATCGTCACGGTCTGCCGGACCAGATTCCGCTTGCCCTGAGGTCTGAACTGGATCCGAAGCACGCCGGTCTCGCCCGGCGCATACTCGCGCTTGTCCAGCTCCCCAACCGTGCACCCGCACGACGCCCGCAGGTCATGAATGATCAACGGCGCATCGCCCTCGTTGCGGAACGTGATCTCCCTGAACTCCGTGTTCACGTCGTCCAGGATGCGGCCGAAATCGACCTCAAGCGTGTCCAGCACCATCTTGGCCCTCAGCCCGTCCTCCTCGGGCAGCAGCGGGCCGACCACCGGCACGCTCGGCGGCTGCTGAGGCTCCAGTTGAATTTGACCAGGCACGCCCGCGCTGCTCGCGAGCAATCCGGCGACGACCAGCACCATCTTCTTGTGATATCTCATCTCGAATGTCCTCGACTTTGTTCCCGTTCCCGTTCATACCCGCCAAACGTTCAGAGGTTCACAGTTCGGTCAATGATAGGGTTGCGGCCCACATACGCAGGGCCGACACACCATCAGGCATTGTACGGCACAATGGGCCGTCCGGTGAGATCGCTTTCCGCCCTCCAGGGCCGCCCGCACCGATCATGCCGATCGTTCGACTCGGGCCGGTCCGGTACCGGCTCTACCGCTTCGAGAACGTGCTCGATGTCCCCATGGCCTCATGCGCTTCCCCCAGTCGATCCAGCGCCAGCGCGTACACCGCCGTCCGCATCGGGATCTGGTGCTTGCGCCTGAACCGGTTGGCCGCGTGAAACTCACGGCGCATGATCTCCCCCAGCCGCTCGTGCACCGCCTCCAGCTTCCAGTAGTCCCCCGTCCGGTTCTGCACCCACTCGAAGTAGCTCACGGTGACGCCCCCGGCGTTGGCCAGAATGTCGGGCACAACCAGAATATCGTTCTCAGACAGCACCCGGTCCGCCTCACTCGTCGTCGGGCCGTTGGCCAGCTCCATCACCACGCCCGCCGAGATGCGCGCTGCGTTCTCCGACGTGATGACGTTCTCCAGCGCCGCGGGCGCCAGAATGTCCACATCCAGTTCAAGCAACTCCTCGTTCGTGATCTCCTTCCCACCCGAAGCGTCCAGCCGTCCGGTCGATTGCTTGACCTGCAACTGGGTGCGAATATCCAGACCGTCCGAGTTGTACACAGCCCCGCGAGAATCGCTGATCGCCACCACCTTGTAGTCATCCCCTGCGCACAACCGCGCGTAGTGCTGCCCCGCGTTGCCGAAGCCCTGGACGGCGACCGTCGTCGACTCCGGCTTCCACTCGCGGATCGTCTCCAGTTCCTTGGTGATGTAATACGCGCCCCGGGCCGTCGCGTCGTCACGCCCCAGCGACCCGCCCAGCGAGATCGGCTTGCCCGTGATCACCGCCGGCGTCCGCTGCCCGACCATCAGCGAATACTCGTCCATCATCCACGCCATGATCCTTGCGTTGGTGTACACATCCGGCGCCGGCACGTCGGTGTCCGGCCCGATCGATCGACCCACCGCGCGGATATACCCCCGGCTGAGCCGCTCCAGCTCAAGGCCCGAGAGCTTCTTCGGGTCCACGATGACCCCGCCCTTGCCCCCGCCGTAAGGCAGCCCGACCACCGCGCACTTGAACGTCATCCAGAACGCCAGCGCCTTGATCTCGGACGCCGACACGTTCGGGTGAAAACGAATCCCGCCCTTGCCCGGCCCGCGCGTGTCGTCATACAGGCAACGGTATCCCGTGAGCAACTCCAGCGACCCGTCGTCCATCCGTACCGGGATCGACACCTCGACCATGTGCTTCGGTCGGCGAAGGCGGGCCACCGTCTCCGGGTGGGCCTGCGAATGCTCCGCCGCCGCATCCAGCCTCTTCAGCGCCTCAGCAAAAACGTCATCAGCCATGTGGGACTCCTCCGGCAATGGTGGGTCCAGAGGATATCCCGGCTGAATCAGCCCCGCCGCCCGCCAGTCCGCGATTCACGCTCAAGTTCGCGCACGCAGAGCACCGCTCTACGGACACCCGCTCACAAACTCGGTCTGGAACGCCAGGAAGTCAAAGATATCACAGTGGTTCGGCCCGGTCGAACGATCCACCTGGCACGCGAGCGGGTCATTCAGGAAATACAGATGCTGGAATCGAAGAAAGTCGAGCAGGTCGAGCACACCGACGCCCGTCGTCTGGTCCAGGTCCGCGTAGCAGGCCGGCGTCTGAAACTCGTACGCGCCCATGTCCACAATCGGCCCGGTGCCGACCCCGGTGTCGGGCGTGAACCGGTCATCGACGATCCGGGGTTGTCCTGAGTAGTCGAACGCCCCGATGAGATGGCGCAAGGCATCGTTCGAACCCGCGTCGATGACGGGCGACCCAAACCTCGGCAGGAAGTTGTCATCGGGCGTGCCGAGGATGCCGTCTGCTCCGAGAGGGTCGGTGAACAGAGGATCACTGTCGATGTTGCCGATGCCCGCATACCCGTTCTCCACATCGCTGTACGAGACCGTTGCACCATCAATCGAACTCGGGGTGTTGGAGAACAGGATTGAGTTGGCCACGGTTGTTGTACCGTATCTCCCAAAGATCGCCGCTCCGTTGGAGCCGGTCGAGTTCCCGTAGAACGTGCATTCCGCCGCTTCGAGTCGATGATTATTGTCAATCGCTCCGCCACGAAGTCCGGAGGAGTTCCCTGAGAAAACACAGTTTGCAATGAGAGCGGTAGCCAGATTATTAACGTGGATCGCGCCTCCATAATACTCAGCTCTATTGTTGCCGAAGAAACAGCGGGAAACGATACAGACGCTCGAGAAATGCGAGATGGCACCACCATATTCCGCCAGGTTGTCGCGCAATACACAGTCCCTCAGAATAACGATGTTGCTCGATACCACGCGAATCGCGCCACCACGGGCCCAGGGAAGATTCGGACCGGTGGCGTTGCCTCCTCGAAATACGAGCCCATCAAATGCCACGCCGGAATCAGAGACATCAAAGACCTGAACGATGTGGTGGCTGTTATCCTCGTAATTCACAAACCCCGGCTTATCGTCGCCGTTCAGGTCGCCGCTGAGCACGCTCTTGAACCTGTGCGTGTCGCGCTCGTTCGGATCAAGGGCCTTGATACCAGCGAAGGCGCCCTTGAGCGACAATCCGATACCGAACGTCATGCCGCTTCCGACCATGCTGTCGTCGATCTCGAACGAGGCCTCGCGAATCCCCGTGCCCCGGTCCGGGGTGTAGATGCCCTGGGCGATTCGTATCTCGACGTCATCGCGAACATGCGACGCAAGCCACAGCGCGTCATGGAGATCCTGAAAGGCCTCGCTCCAGCTCCGCCCGTTGCCGCCCAGCGGCGCGTCGTCGTCCACGTACAGCACCGTCTGCCCATGGGCCGCAACCGCGGTCGAGAGGGCCGCCAGTGCGCCCGCCAATTTGTGACTCGTCTTTGCCGTATGTGAGCTTCTATTCACCATCGTCGGGCTCCATTGCCTGTGCCGGCGATCGAGACGCAAGCCCTGCTCACGCACTCGTCAACAGCGGCTCCGCTGTCGGCACAAGGAGTTATGGAGCACCGCAAATCGCGTGCGCGTGCACAGAGGCCTGTTGAGCGTGCCCATGCGTCGATTCTTGCGCTAAGGGCAGCCGGCGATATACTCAGACTGGAACGCCAGGAAGTCGAAGATATCACAGTGGTTCGGCCCGGTCGAACGATCCACCTGGCACGCGTACGGATCGTTCAGCACGAACAGATGCTGGAAGCACAGAAAATCGAAAATGTCCAGCTCGCCAACTCCCGTTGACGTGTCGCAATCCGCATAACACACCGGCGTCTGAAACTCGTACGCGCCCATGTCAACGATCGGCGCGGTTCCGGCCCCGGTGTCGGGCGTGAAGCGGTCATCAACGATCCGGGGTTGTCCCGCATAGTCAGAGTTCAGCGAGTTGTACACCGCGTCGTTTGAGCCCGCGTCAATCACGGGCGACCCAAACCTCGGCAGAAAGTTGTCATCGGGCGTGCCGAGGATACCGTCTTTGCCGAGCGGATTCGTGAACAGAGGGTCTCGATTAATGTTGCCGACGCCGGGATAGCCGTTCTGCACATCGGAGTACGAAACCGAGACCCCCGATGCTGGGTTTGGAATCAGTTGCTCCGGTGAATTGAGATAAAAAATCGAGTTTGAAAAAGAAGCAGCTCCATCGTCATGATAATATGCGCCTCCCTCGCTAGTCGCCGTGTTTGCATAGAAAGTGCATTCTGAGACCTCAATGAGCCCGTCGTTCACGAGCGCACCTCCTTTCCCCGTCGATATGTTCGCTGAGAACACACTGTTTGAAATGGACACATCTCCGCATGCAATAATTGCACCGCCGTAATTCGAAGCCATGTTCTTGCCAAAGAAGCAGCGACTGATTTCTTCCTCTCCTCCAAAAATGGCAATCGCCCCTCCTCTCGCCGCCCGATTTGCAACAAAGTAGCACTCGCGAATGTTGACGTTTGCATTGCGAAGTTTGAGCGCTCCGCCTGACTGGTTTTCTCCATTTGCTCCGCGAAAGAGAAGTCCATCGAGTTCTATTATGGTGTTGCGTGCATCCGATATGTCCATGATTCGATGGCTGTTGTCGTCGTAATTGACGAACCCAGACTGGTCATCGCCGTTCAAGTCGCCGCTGAGCACGGTCTTAAACCGCGCCGTGTCACGTTCATTGGGAAGCAGCGCTTTGATGCCCGCGAATCCACCCTTGATCGAGAGTCCCAGCCCGCCGATCATGCCGCTCCCCACGGAGTTCCCGTCGATCATGAATGTGGCTTCGCGAAGGCCGGTACCCCGATCCGGCGTATAGACGCCGTCAGCAATTCTGATCTCGATGTCGTCCTGCACGAACGAGGCGAGCCAGAGCGCGTCCTGAAGATCGCTGATCGCTTCGCTCCAACTTCGCCCATTACCCCCGGGGGGGGCGTCGTCATCCACGTAGAGAACAGTCTGGCCATGGACAGAAACTGCGGTTGAGAGTGCGGCGAAAGCACCCGCCAGTTTGCAAATTGTCGGCCTACGGCTGCTGAACGTCGATTCCGTGCCTTTATTCACCATTGTCGGGCTCCATTGCCTTCGCCATCGATCAAGACGCCAGCCCCGCTAGCGATCTCGCCAATGGCGAGATCATCCTCGGCGCATAGAGTGAGGAACGACCACAATTCACTCGTGATTGGCAAGAAGCTTCGTTTAAGAGCCTAATTCGATAGGCTTGGCGTGCTCCGCCTATGGACAGCCACTCACAAACGCGTTCTGGAAGCACAGAAAGTCGAAGATATCGCAGACCAGCGGCCCGCTGCTCACGTCGCACGCGCACGCCGTCGCCTCCCCCGCCACGAACGCGTTCTGGAAGCACAGAAAATCAAAGATGTCCAGCCGACCCACGCCCGTGCTCGGGTCGCAGTCCGCGTAGCACCCGAGCACGCCATTGGCCGCGAGATCGATCGTCCCGCCCAACCCGATGTCGATCTGGTCGATCTCCAAAGTCAGCAGCAGGTTGGCAACACTCCCGGGCGGAAGCACGGTCGGCAAGGCGAACGGAGCGGCCTGGGGCCCGGGCAGCGGCCCAGGAATCACCTGCTGCACGTCGATCACAGACGACACCGTCAGAACCGCGCTGTTCCCGCTGACCACCAGCCTCCCCGCGATCGCCAGCGCCGCCGGCTGTGGGCCCGGCGCGATCGGCGATCCCAGCGCCGACGCCTCAACCGTCAGCATCACCGGCACAACCCCCGCCACAATGAACTCGCCCAACCCCGGGCCCGGCACGAGCGTTCCACCCCCGTTGCCGCTCTGCGCAGCCGTCAGCATCGTCACCTCCGCGTCCCCGAGCGGGACCGTGATCGACACACCGCCCGGGAACAGCGCCGACGGGTTCTCCGTGTGGAACGTGTCGTACAGCAGCGTCGCCTCCATCGGCAGCATGACCGTCTGCCCGCCGAGCAGATCGAGCGAAAAACCGTCGATCGTGAACCTGCCCGTGCTCACGTCCATCACGAACCAGCCGGCGGGGTGGGTCGCCGACGCACCCGCCACCGCCAGGCCGATCGCCACGTTGATCGGCGAGTTGCCGCTCCCGCCGAACAGCCCCGGGATCGTCCGCGTGCCGCCCGGGTTCGTCACCGGGTCATGGTTGCCGATCCAGAACCCGTGCGAGCGGACGCCGATCGACGTCGTCAATTGCACGCTCCCCGCCGGGGCGTCCAGGACGAACACAAAGCGCTGCGGCTGGGCCAGCACCGGCGCCGCCATGCACACCGCCGCCAACGATCCACACAGAATCACGTTCATCGCGGGCACTCCTTCCACTCTCTCAGCGTCGAGGCATCCACGAGTATACCAGAAATCCACGCCCGATCGATGGTCAGATAACCAGTTCACCCGCCCGCCGTCAGCCCGCAACTCCCCACCTGGATCCTCTCCCTGCGCTCCAAAAAGGCGTCCAGCGCCGCGTGCACCTGCCCCGGCGTTCCCGCCAACCGCACCGCCTCCTTGAGCTCCTTACAGCATCCGCCGTTGATCCGCTTGCCCAGCCAGCTGATCCGCCGCGTGATCTGGTGCAGCGCGTACCGATCGCCGCGGTGCAGCCGCATCCGCTCGAAAAACCGCCGCACGATCTCGATCTTTTCCGCATCGCTCGGCTCCGGCTGGATCCGCCCGCTCGTCTGCAGCGCCCACGCGTCGCGAAAGATCCACGGCGTGCTCAGCGCCCCGCGACCGATCATCACGCCGTCGCACCCTGTCTCGCGCAGCATCTTGATGGCGTCGCGAGGCTCGCGCACGTCGCCGTTGCCGATCACCGGCACGTGCCCGCGCGTGCCCGGCACGACCATGCCGCGCACCGCTTCGACGACCCGTCGGATGCCGTCCAGCCTGCACGCACCCTTGAAGCGCTGCTCGGTCGTGCGCCCATGCACGGTGATCGCCGCGGCGCCCGCGCCGACCAGCCGCCGTGCGAGCATTCCTGCCAGATCGTTCTGCCGCGCATCCTCATCCCACCCCAGCCGCATCTTCACCGTCAGCGGGATGTCCGTCGGCAGCGCCAACCGCACCGCCTCGACGATCCGCCGCGCCAGATCCGCGTCGCACATCAGCTTGCTGCCGCCGTCCTTCTTCACCACCTTGTCCACCGGGCATCCCATGTTGATGTCCACGATCGTCGCGCCGTGGTCCGCCGCCCACACCGCGCCCTCGGCCATGATCCGCGGGTCCGATCCGTACAGCTGCATCCCCACCGGCGTGTCCTCGTCGCACGTGCGGGCCAGGTCCAGGCTCTGCGCCGTCCCGCGCAGCAATCCCTGCGGGCTCAGCAGGTCCGTGCACGCCAGACCCACGCCCCCCTGCTCGCGGCAGCACAGCCGAAACGCCAGATCGCAGTACCCCGCGATCGGCGCCAGCACGAGATTGCTCTCAAGCTCGACTCCCCCGATTGTGAGCGGCCTTGCGATCATCGCCAATGGTAGTGGGGCCGGGCCAAGCCGTAGACCCACCCCG
>JADFOF010000055.1 GCA_022563015.1 Planctomycetota bacterium | reverse complement strand
CGCCGGCGGGGGTGCGGCGAACGAGGCGCCGGTGGTCGAGCCGGTGGTCGCGTCCGAGCCTCAGCCGGACCAGCCGGAGCCGGAATCGAACCCCGGCCTGGAGGACATCGGGCTGATCGTGACGAATCTGGAGGGGTGGGACGGCCCCGATCCCAATCCGGGCGGGGGTCCGGGACCGGCGGAGGGACCGACGGCGATGTCCGAGGATCCCGGGCTGGTGTACCTGGGCGTGATCCGGCTGGGCGATCGTGTGCGGGCGCTGATGTCGGCCCAGGGGAGGCAGCGGTTCGTGAAGGCGGGCGACCGCGTCGGGTCGGCAACCATCGTGTCCATCACCGAGGATTACGTGATCGTGGACGAGGGGGGCAGAAAGAGGCGCGTTCACCTACAGGCGCCCTCGACCGAGCGGCTGGGATACCTGGGCAGCACCGGGGCGCCGATCCGGATCGAGGACGGGCGGGGAACAAGCGTGCTGAACGGGGTGAACGACGGCGGCGCTGCGCGTCGTCGTGCGATTCGTGAGCGTGCGGCGCGGACCCGAAGCCAGGAACTGGGCGACGCGGCGTCGCTGAACAACCCGGCGACGGCGAAGCTGGGCGGGGGTCTGCCGGGCGCGCAGAATCCGGCGGTCGGGCAGGACCCGTCGGACGCCTCGGACAGCCTGATCTCGCCGGACGCCCCGACGCTGCGCGGGATCGGGCCGGCGGCCTCGCCGGACGCGTCGGAGGGTTCGTGAGCGCGCGGGTGTGCTATCTGAGCCGGACCGATCGGGGTGACGCGCTGGCGGGCGTGCGGCTGGTGGGCGAGCACACGGAGGACTCGTGGCGGGCGCCGGTGAACCATGGCGGCGAGTTCGAGGCGGTGGAGCACGTTCGGCTGGGGACGCACGCGGCGGGCGAGTGGGTCGCCAACGCGCTGCGCGCCGGCCGACGCCGACGATCGATCGACACCGTCTGCGTGGACGTGGACGGGAGTTCGTGCACGTGGGTGACGTCACCGAGCGAGCGACGGACAATGGTGGCGGCGGCCTACGCGCAGGCCGAAGAGCGTGAGGGCCAGGCGACGTCGGCGGGGTTGAGCACGGTCGAGCCGATGTCGTCGGTCCCCGCGGGCACCGGCGCCGAACGCCGGGTGGGACTGATGGCGGTGCCGGATTCCGTCACGAGGCTGTTCCTGGACGAGCTGGACCGCCGCGGGATCGCGGTGCGACGTGTCTGCTCGCTGTGGCAGTTGATCGCGGAGGTGTGGGATCCGAGCGGGCCGGGCGCGGATGTGGCGCACACGCGGCTGCGCGAGGATCGGATCGTGGCTGAGGAGGCGCCGGCGTCGGCGGTGGTGCTGGTCGAGCCCTGCGGGCGGCTGGTGTGGGTGTGGTCGGCCTCGGGCAAGCCGATCGCGGGCGGATCGATGCGGCTGCGCGCGTCGGCGGAGGGGCAGTGCTTGCTGAAGCCCTGGGACATGGCCCGGCTGGGGACGGAGTGGCTGGCGTGGTCGGCGCAGACGGGATGTGCCCCGCGCCGCGTGCTGGTGATCGTGCCGCCGCTGGACACCGAGGGCGATCCGGGCGGGCTGAGCGCAGCGGAGGTGGGCGAGCATCTGGGGCGTGCGTGGCCGAACGCATCGATCGATCTTGCGGTCGAGGCGGATCCGGTGGGCGAGACACTGGCGCGTGCTGTGCGTGTGGCGGAGGCGGGAACGGTCCAGGACGAGGGTCTTGTGGCACTGACGCGCCGACCCGGGCGCACGCACCGGTCGATGTACCGCTGGTGGGCGGCGGCGCTGCTGGCGGGCGCGGGGACGCTGGGCGCGATGGCAACGAGCCTGTACCGGCGGGCGGGGACGATCGAGAGTCAGCTTGGCATGATCGAGGATCGCCAGCGCGAGATCCTTCGCGAGTCGGCGTCGCACCAGGATCTGGCGAGCGAGATGGAGTTTCCGCGTCGGCTTGAGACGCTGCGCAACGAGGCCAAGGGCCGACGGGCGTCGCGCGTCCGGGTCAGCGATTCGGACCTGCCCAAGCCGATCCTGGCCGAGCTGTTGAATGTGGCCTTCGCGCTGGAGGGTGGGCAGTACGACGAGATCGAGCCGAAGCTGATCGAGCTGGGGCCGCTGGCCTGCCGAGTCGAGATCTGGGTGCCCGAGGGCACGCTGGCGTACGACTTTCAGGAATCGCTGGTCGCGGCGTGCGAGGTGATTGAATGGAGCGAGCCCGCGGCGAGCACCGGGCGCAGGGATGTCCTGTTGCCGTACACCATCTCGGGTGTGTGGAAGTCGCCTGATTCGAGGCCTTGATGGATGAGGTGTGATGGAAGCACCGGGCGAGACAGATCGTGTGCGTCTGACGGATGATGATCGATTCGATCTTCAGTTGGCGGCGTCGGCGTCGGAGCGTCGCAATCAGCCGCGCGCACTGGTGTTCGGGGCTGGAGTGCTGCTGGCGGGATCGCTGCTGGTGGTGATGCTCGGGCGCGGGGCGCTGGCGCGTGCGGAGAACGCGATCGATCAGATCCGTGCGGATGAGACGGAGATGTCGGCGCTTTTGGCGGAGGTCGAGCGCGTGGACACGGGCGGGCAGACGCTGGTGCACGACCCGATGACGCGGACAAAGCTCCTGATCAAAGAGGCCACGGAGCGGGCGGGCGTGACGGGCGTGGACGAGCCGATCTCGGGGTCCGGGCGCACGCTCGAGGGCGGCGTGATCGTCCGGGAGTTTCGGTACGAGCGTCTGCGATCGCACTCGATCGGCGTGCTGCTGGGGTCGGTGCGGTCATCGCTCGGGGCGATCGTGGGGCTGAACGTCGAGTCGATCCGCCTCAAACCCGGCGATAAGGAATGGGAGATGCGCGTGGTGTACACGCGAATGGAGAAGACGAGCTGATGATCGACCAGAAGCGGCTGAGCGTGTGTGCGATGGTGGGCGTGCTGGTGTGCGCGGGGTGTGCCCAGAAACCGCAGCACCGCGATATCATCATCCCGATGCCGGCGGGCGCGGATCGACTCGCCGAGGCGATCGACCTGACGGCGCGCGGCGAGCGCGCTCAGGAGGCGGGCGACCTCGAGGCGGCGATGGAGTATTACGAGCAGGCGACGCGGCTGTCGGCCGATGCGCCCGCGGCGGCGTGGAACAACCTGGGCATGATCCACATGCAGCGCGGCGAGTATGTCGGCGCGGTCGCACACCTGCGCACCGCGTCGGAGCTTGCGCCGCTCGACCCACAGCCGATGTACAACCTCGGGCTGACGTTTCATCAGGCGGGCTGGGACCGCCAGGCGCTCGAGTCGTTCATCGCCGCCCTGGAGCGCGAGCCGAACTACCTCGAGGCGATCCGGGGCGCGGTGACCGCGGCGATGCGGCTTCGGCTGACGGACGAGGACGCGCTGGAGCGGCTCGAGCACGCACTGCTCATCGAGACCGACCCGCGATGGCGCGCGATCTTCCAGCGCGAGCGACTGTCGATGGAGACACGGCTGGAAGCGTTGGGGCGGTAGGATGGCAGAGAACGCGGCGTGTGCTCTCAGCGCGAAGGGGAAGGCGGGCGGTGGGCGTGCGCGACAAGGAATAACTGCCCGCCCGGAACATTGAACCATAGTGTAAGATTGTTGGTGACGGTGTGCGCATGACAGACGGATGCACAATCGGTGAGTTGGCGCGGCGTGCGGGTGTGCCGACATCCACGGTCCGGTTCTATGAACGCCGCGGGCTGCTCGAGGCGGCGGGGCGCAGCCGCGCGAACTACCGGATCTACGGCCCGCGGGCGGAGGAGCGGCTCGGTTTCATCCGATCGGCGCAGCAGGCCGGCTTCACCCTCAAGGACATCGAGGTGCTGCTCGGGTTCCGCGACGATCCAACGCCGTCGTGCGGCGGGGTGCAGGCGTTGATCGAGTCGCGGCTGGAGCTGGTCGAGGCCGAGTCGCGGCGGCTGGTGCAGGTCGAGCGGATGCTCCGGGGGTGGCTGAGCGTGTGCCGGGAGGCGGAGGCATCGGGCCGATGCGGTGTGCTGGAGGGGTTGCGGGAGAAGAATCTCGAAAAAACCGGGGATCGCCCTTGACCTTGAACATTGGTGCAAGGCCGATACTTGGGTGTTGGGCAGATCGTTGTGGTCCACGGTTCTCACCAAGGGAGGTTTGGTCATGCTGAAACGAAGTGTCTTGATCGCCGGTGTCGCCAGCGCGGCGGTTGGGCTGGCGACGTTCGCGGCCGTGTCCGGCGGGGCGAGCGAACCCGAACGGGCGGATTGCCCGGGCAAGATCGTCTGCCCGGTCACCGGGGAGCTGGTGTGCAAGGACAAGTGCCCGCTGATCGATCCGAATCGTCCGGACTGCCCGGGCAGGATCGTGTGCGAGCTGACCGGCGAGCTGGTGTGCAAGGATCGGTGCCCGCTGAACGAGAGCGACGAGCCGAAGGTGGAATCGATACCGCCGGCGTGCTGTCGCGGTGACGGGTAGAACGAGCCGGACGCCGAGTCTGAGTCTGCGAAGGCTCGGATATCCCCGACGGCGCACGTGATCCGAGCCTTCGGCTGCGCCTCAGACTCGGCGTCCGTTCAGTCTTGGCTGCGACGCGTTCAGTGAATCCGCGTCACAGCCGTTCGGCGGCGAGGGAGGCGCGTTCGGAGCGTTCGGTCTCGGCGAGCGTGTCGGACTCGGCGGGTGGGGTGTCCGGCATGGGCTTGACAAGGACGTGCGTTTCAGGCGAGTGCGGCTATGGTGAGGATCGTCGCGCAGGCGAGCGCGAGGACGCCCTTGATGACGACGGCGACGAGTCGTCCCGCGGCGGCGCCGCCACCCACCTTCAACGACTCGCGCCACGGCTTTTTGTGAATGCCGAGTTCGACGATGGTTGCGGCGAGGCCGGCCCCGATCACCGCGCCGGCGATGGTGCCGACAACGGGCATGAATGGCGTGCCGGCGATGGCGCCGATGATGGCGCCGACGACGGCGGCCCAGGCGGCGGACCTTGACCCGCCGGTCTTGGCGGCCCCGACGGCTGAGGAGAAGAACTCGGCGATCTCCGCGACGACGGCCAGCAGCGCGACCGCGCCGAGCGTCTCCCACGACAGCAGGTCGGGCTGCCACCACTTGCACAGGGCGGCGACGAGCAGCATGAACCAGATGCCCGGCAGCGACGCGAGCGTCAGCACGACGCCGAGCCATGAGGCGAGGACCACGATGATGCCGGCGAGAATCAGCGTTCCGCTCCCGGTGCCGCGTGCTACGTGCTCGCGGCTGACGAATCGGGCTCGTCAGGTTGTTCGGGATCCGACTCATCGGATTGCTCGGCGGCTGCGGCGAACTCGTCTGGGAACGATGCGCGATACTCGTCTGGGTGTGCGGCCTTGAACATCTGTTTGACCCAGTCTTCCAGGTGTGCGTACCGGAGCAGGTCGAGCCGGATCTCCTTGGAGCCGAGCGTTTCGTGGGCGTCGGTGAGCTTGAGGAAGACGATGAACCGGTGCCACTTCCGCTTGTCGAAGGCGTCGATGTCGGTCGGCACGATGGTGCGGCCGTCGGGCAGCGTGAGCGTGAGCGACTCGGGATCGAAGGCGTAGCGCTTGCGTGCCACCATCGCGAAGAGGAGGAGCATGTACGCGGCGCAGCCGAACCCGAAGAGCGTGATGAGCCACTGGACGGGAATGTCGTAGGCTGTCAGCGCTTGTGGGTTGTTGCGTTTCTTCCAGCTCTGGTCGAGTTGTTTGAGGGTCTGCCGTGGGTCGTCGATGACGGTCTCGGCCGGTCGGAGGCTGCCGACGAGCTTGAGCGCGCGAAGCCAGCGGTGGCGGTTGAACTCGAGTTGATCGAGCTCGTTGGCGGGAGTCGGGGCGGCGTTTGCGGCCTTGATCTCGTCCAGCCGCGCGGGCTCGGACAGACGGGAGAACTCCGCCACCGGGTCGGGCACGCTGGCGCTGGAGCTGTACCCGCTGTTGATGGCTGCGCCGAGGTACTGCCACTGGGCCCACTGGGCGTACCGAAGCCCTCGGGCGGGGTACTTGATGGCGGCGTCGTAGTAACCCCAGACGCCAAGGCCGAGAAAGACGGCGAGAAAGATTCCCATCTTGATCCGCCAGGAGCGATTGAGAGTTGTGCGCGTGGTGTCGGGCATGGTGTGCTATGCGGGGGAGAAAGATACGCCCGTGGCCGGAGCGATGATGTCGCTATCGGCGGAATCGGGAGGCCGGTTCGGCCAGATCCGGTCGGGCGAGCACAGCGGCCCACCATCGAGAGACGGCGTGCCGACCTCGTGGGGCGGCCAGGAGGCGGTCGAACCCGCCGAGGCTGATCGCGCGGATGGGGATCCTGGGCAGTGGTCGGCCCGAGGCCAGGGCCCGGGTCAGCCACCGCTCGTGCTCGCGGCGAAACCGTTGTGCCGGGTCGGGAATGAATCGTGAAGAACGGTGAACCCATCGCATGGGGCCTGGCTCCGGCGGGCGACCCTCGGGCCGACCGAGGGGCATTGTAGAGGATGGCCGGGCGAAGTGTCGTACGATGTGCGGCGCGGGACAGCATGGAGAAGGCCGGGCGTTGTCGCAGCCGCATGTCGTGATCGTGGGCGGTGGTTTCGGGGGTCTGACCGCGGCCCGGTGGTTGCGGCGTGCGCCGGTGCGCGTGACGCTCGTGGACCGCGAGAATCACCACCTGTTCCAGCCTCTGCTGTACCAGGTGGCGACGGCGATGCTCTCGCCGGCGGACATCGCGTCGCCGATTCGGCACGTGCTTCGGCGGCAGCGAAACGCGCGGGTGATCCTGGCGGAGGTGACGGGCGTCGATCCGTCGCGGCGGGTCGTGGCGCTGGACGAGGGCGAGCTGGAGTATGACTTTCTGGTGCTGGCGACGGGCGCGACGCACTCGTACTTCGGGCACGCCGATTGGCCGACGCACGCGCCGGGGCTCAAGACCATCGATGATGCGCTCGAGATTCGTCGGCGGTTCATGCTCGCGTTCGAGCGGGCTGAGCGTCAGGAGGACGGGGCGGCGCGGCGGGCGATGCTGACGTTCGTGGTGGTCGGGGCCGGGCCAACGGGCGTGGAGCTGGCCGGGGCCATGATCGAGATCGCGCGCCGGGTGATCCCACGCGACTTTCGGGTGATCGACACCTCTTCGGCGCGCGTGATTCTTTTCGAGGCTCAGGATCGTGTGCTCCCGGCGTTCCCGGCGGCGATCTCAGTGCGGGCGCTGCGCGACCTGAAACGCATGGGCATCGAGGTTCGGCTCGGGGAGACAGTGACCCGGATCGACGATCAGGGCGTGTCGATCGGCCCAGAGCGGATCGGCGCGGGGAACGTGATCTGGGCAGCCGGTGTGCAGGGCTCGCCGACCGGCGCGTCGCTGGGCGTGCCGATGGACGACAACGGGCGCGTGCGCGTCGAGCCGGACCTGAGCATCCCCGGCTACGGCGAGGTGTTTGTCATCGGGGACCTGGCGCACGTGCTGGACGAGCGGTCGGGCGGAACTGTGCCGGGCATGGCGCCGGGCGCGATCCAGATGGGTCGGCACGTGGCGCGGACGATTGCGTCGCGCGCACACGGCGGGACCGACACGCGGGCGTTCCGGTTCGTGGACAAGGGAATGCTGGCGACGATCGGGCGCGGGAGGGCGGTGGCGGCGATCGGAGGCCGATGTATCGGGGGGTGGCCGGCCTGGGTGCTGTGGGCGTTTGTGCACGTGCTGTTCCTGATCGGATTCCGAAACCGGCTGGCGGTGATGGCCCAATGGGCGTGGGCGTACGTGACGTATCAGCGAGGCGCGAGGCTGATCACCGGCGGACCCAAGGGCAGGGAAGGAACCTGATCGGGATGGCACGCGGAAGGATTTGCGGTACGCTGGTTGTGGCTGGATCGAAGGAGGCGACACATGAGCAGGCAATTACTCAGGATGCGGATCTGCGGGTGCGCGGGCGTGTCTTTGTTGACAGCGGCGGCGCACGGACAGGTCGAGGAACCGCTGGAGATTCCGGTGCTGCCCGACGGGCTGCCGGCGGCGACGGCTGAGAGTGAGCCGGGCTTTGCGCGTGTCCCGGGCCTGGACAACGCCGGGTCCGTGCAGGTGAACGTGACCGCGGCGGGCAACAACATCGTTGGGGACGCGGCCAACGAGCCCTCGATCGCGGTGGATCCGACGGCCCCCAATCGCATGGCGATCGGCTGGCGACAGTTCGACACCATCTCGTCAAGCTTCCGGCAGGCGGGCTGGGCGTGGACCAACGACGGCGGGCGGACGTGGACGTTCCCGGGAAGGCTCACGCCGGGCGTCTTCCGATCCGACCCCGTGCTGGACGCGGACGCGATGGGAAACTTCTATTACTACAGCCTGAAGGGCGATTTCTTTTGCGATGTGTTTACGTCTGATAACGGCGGACGGACCTGGTCAGGGCCGACGCCCTCGTTCGGCGGCGACAAGGCGTGGATGACGATTGACCAGACGGCGGGGATCGGCAAGGGGAACATCTACGTCGCGTGGAGCACGGCAGGGAACCCCTTTTTCCCGAATCAGTTCACGCGCTCGACCGATGCGGGCCTGAACTGGCTGAACCCGATCGAGTTCCCGACGCCACGCCCGGTCTGGGGCACGCTCGACTATGACCGCGCGGGCAACCTGTTCATCTCGGGGCGCAGCGGCTCGAGCATGCGCCTGGTCAAGAGCGCCAATGCCAGGGATCCGAGTGCGCTGCCCACGTTCGACTTCAACCGCAGCGTCGATCTCGGCGGCGAGATCGGGTTCAGGCAGCCGATAAACCCGGCGGGGCTCACCGGCCAGAACTGGGTCGCGGTCGATCGCTCGGGCGGACCGCATGACGGAAACATCTACATGCTGGCGTCGGTGGTCCCGTCCGTGGGGAGCGATCCGATGGAGGTCATGTTCGTGCGCTCGACCAACGGCGGGTTGAACTTCAGCTCGCCCATGCGCATCAACGACGACCCGGCCGGCAACTGGAACTGGTTCGGCACGATGAGTGTCGCGCCCAATGGCCGCATCGACGTGGTGTGGTACGACACGCGCAACGCCCCGGGCGGCGGGTTTGATTCGGAGCTGTTCTACTCGTTTTCAGATGACGGCGGGCTCACATGGTCGCCCTCGCAGGCGATGAGCGCCTCGTTCAACCCGCACCTTGGTTGGCCTCAGCAGAACAAGCTGGGCGACTACATCGACATGACGTCCGACCTGGTGGGGGCGAACCTGGCCTGGGCGGCGACCTTCACCGGCGGGCAGGACGTGTACTACCTGCGCATCGGCGACTACGACTGCAACGGCAACGGCATCGGCGACGAGATCGACCTGCAATCAGGCTTCGCGCTGGACTGCAACAACAACGGGATCCCGGACTCGTGCGAGATCGCGGCTGGCGCGGTGCCGGACCTCAACGGCAACGGCATCCCCGACCCGTGCGATTGCTACGCGGACTGCGATCCCAATGGCGTGCTCGACATCTTCGACTTTCTCTGCTTCCAGAACAGCTTCGTCCTCGGTGAGCCGTACGCCTGCGAGTGCGATCCCGACCCGGTCTGCGACATCTTCGACTTCCTCTGCTTCCAGAACGCGTTTGTGGCCGGGTGTCTGTGAGGAGAAGCGATGGAGCGACGGAGAAGCGTCCGAATCTTGGGCGATTGCTCGGATGCTATGAAATATTTTCGTTTCGGCGGCATCGTTGACAAGGAACAAGGTCGGATCACTCGGCCATCCAGTGGGGACCGACAGTTTGTTGCACCGCTCAAGCCCCAAACATCGTCTGACTCGTTCGGGTTTGAGATGGACCCACACACAGCGGCTCGCTACTGGTCGCCGAATTGATATTCTGGAGCAAGAAGGCGTCACAGCGCGGTTGCCTCGAAAAGGAGAAGGGCATGTGGAGCGGAACCAAAGGACGCGCCTGGATAATTCTCGGTTGTTTCGCGAGCCTGGAGACTCAGCTGTTTGCCGTCGCCAGCGAGCTCTGTTCGGGACCCGGCGATGTGGTTTTTCGAGTCGTTGGCGGTGAATCGGGCGGGATCGCCGTTCACCGGGATACGGAGGCGTGGGCACGAGCGATCGATCGCGACGGTCGGATTGTCATCGAGGAGTTTCCGCTTGGTGATGGCCGAACGGTCGACCTCGAGATGGAACGGTTTCGGGTTGCCTCGGAGCGGACGCGATTCGTCGTCGGTAGCGCTGAGGGCGATATCGCGATCACATTTGATCCGGAATCGGTCGTTTTCCTGCGAGGGCGAGTGCGGGGGCGAGCCGGATCGCACGTCTTCCTGTCTGTTGGGCCTGGCTCGACCATTGGGCGCATCGAGATGGGACCTGGATATGAAACCTATGTGCTCTCGACGAGCGCCATCGCCGGGGAGGCTGGGAACAGCGGGCGCTTGATCGTCCGAGAGTCGCGCGGTGGTTCCACGGGGATAGCGATGCCATTGGCATGCGGCCTGGGAAACGAGGCGGAAACCTCCACGCAATTCTCGGATTCACCGATCGACCCTGTGCTCGGCATGAAACAGGTGGAATTGGCGGTCGATAGCGACCACGAGTTGTTCCTGCTGCGTGGGACCGAGCAATCCACCGTGACGTACTTGCTTCAGGTGTACGGCACCGTGAGCGACATCATGATGAGGGACCTGCGTGCGCGGCTGGACATTGTGTACTTGCGTGTGTGGAGTGTACCGGATCCGTGGGGCTCCAACGCCGGCTTCCCGCGCTTGCCGGGTGTGCACTATGACATCGCCCAACTTCTGTCCGGGACGAGAGACGTCGGTGCCGGTGGCGGTGCGTTCGTTTGCGGCTCGCTTTCCTGGGTGGGGTTCGCCCGTGGGTTCTTCACGGATCCCACGACCTCGAACGTATTCAACCAGGACATCATCATCGCGGCGCACGAATTGGGGCACAACCTCGGGGCGCTCCATACGCATAATTATGGGCTGGACACATGCAACGAGGCCAACTCGCAGCCGCGCCGCGGGAGCATCGTGAGTTACTGCTACTACTTCAGTGGCGGCTATTCCCTGACGGATCTTCGATATCACACATTTATCGCAGAGAAGATCGCGATTTGCATGGCCCGGCGGCCCCAGTACGTGCCGGATTGCAATCAGAACGGAATCGACGACGAGATTGACATCTCCGGTGGTTTCAGCATGGATGCCAACCAAAATGGAATCCCGGACGAGTGCGAGGATTGCAACGGCAACGGCGTGCTCGACGACGAGGACATCGCCAGCGGTTTCAGCCAGGACGTGAACGGCAACGGCGTGCCCGACGAATGCGAGCCGGACTGCAACGGAAACGGCGTGCCGGACGAGATGGATATTCGCATCGGGACCAGCCTCGATGCGTACGGCAACGGCATTCCCGACGAGTGTGAGGCCGACTGCAATGGGAACGGCGTTTCCGACTACACCGATATTCAACTCGACATGACGCTCGATATCGACCGAAACGCCGTGCTCGATTCGTGCCAGGACTGTGATGGCGACGGGACGCCGGACCTGATCGCGCTCAACGGCGCCAACAATCTCTGGGCAGTCTCATCCGCGGACGCGGTGATTCGCGAGTACCACGCGGTGACAGGAGTGCTGATGCGAGAGTCGGAACCCGGTCGCCTGAGCGAGCCGACCGACCTGATCATTACCCCCGACGGTCGAATCCTCGTATCGAGTGCGGGTGATGACCGAATCGTGGAGTTTGATCGAGCCGGAGCGTACGTGCGCGATCTGGTGTCATCGGGCTCGGGCGGACTGGATGAGCCGGGAGGGCTGCTGCTGGCACCTGACGGATCGCTGTTGGTTGCGAGCCGAGCGAGCAACAACGTGCTGCGATACGATGCGGCCACAGGCGCCCCGCTCGGGGTGCTCGTGCAGGCGGGTTCCGGTGGTCTTAATCGCCCCTATGGGCTCGCCATTGCGGTGAACAACCGCCTTCTCGTCACGAGCGAAACGGACGAGGTCATCGAGTTCGACGCCACGACCGGTACTTTCATGCGTGTGCTCGTCACGGCTGCGAACAACGGCGGCCTTTCCGCACCGCGCGATCTGATCCTCACTCCCGATGGGCTTCGAGTGGTCGTCGCGAGCAAGGACACCAACCGCCTGCTCGCCTACAGCGCCGCCACCGGCGAACCTCTGGGCACATTCAATATCGGAGACTTCAGGGGAACGCTCGAAGGTCCATGGGGACTCGCGGTCGGGCCCAACGGCAACATCTATGTCGGAGCAAGCGAACGGGGCGAGTCCGCGGCTGGACCGCTGCAGTTTCACCTGACAGATCCACGGATCCTCGCCTATAACGGGCACACGGGGCTGCTGCTGAGAACCTATGTCCAGCGGCGAGACGCCGAACTTCATTTCCCCAAGGGAATAGCCTTCATGCCCGGGGACGAGTTTGACTGCAACTTGAATCAGATTCCGGACAACTGCGACATCAGCTCGGGACGCAGCCAGGATGTGAACGGCAACGGCGTGCCCGACGAGTGCGAAAGCACGTGCTACGCCGACTGCGATCAGACCACAGGGATCGGTGGCCTGGACATCATGGACTTCGTCTGCTTCCAGACTCGCTTTGTGAGCCGGGATCCGTACGCCTGTGATTGCGACACGTCGACCGGGCCGAGTGTCTGCGACATTTTCGACTTCCTCTGCTTCCAGAACGCGTTTGTGGCCGGGTGTCCGTGAGGAGAAGCGACGGGGCGGAGCGACGGAGCGACGAAGGGGGGAGGGAGTGGATCCCGGTCGGTCCGGCTGGGGGGGCGCGGGCATGGCCTGGAGATTCGCCCATTCCGGGCGTAGATGGGCCTGGGAGGGGGTGATTTGCGTTTTTTTGTT